>CAYOGU010000160.1:0-8440 GCA_964403345.1 uncultured Syntrophus sp.
CCGGCAAGCCAGTAGTAGATGTTCTCCCGCGGGTCGACCCGCCGGTCGAAGCTCTCCATCAGGCGTGCCCTTCCCTGCCGCGCCACGACGACGCCCCGGATTGCCTCCTCGGGAAGGGCCGGGACGTTGACGTTGATCGCCACGTGCGGCAGGGGGTGATCCAGGACGAAGGAGGCCATCTTCCGGGCGAATCGTGCGGCGGTGGTGAAGTCCGCTTCCTGGTGGGTGTCCAGGGAAACTGCCAGCGACGGGATCCCCTGAATCGCCGCCTCCGTGGCCGCCGAGACGGTCCCAGAGTACAGGACGTTGATCCCCACGTTGGCCCCGCGATTGATCCCGGAGACGACCAGGTCGATGGTCCCCCCGGCCAGCTCGCAGATCCCGATCTTGACGCAGTCCGCCGGCGTCCCCGCCACGGCATAGCCTAGGAAGGTTCCGTTCTTCCTGGCCTTGCGGACCATCAACGGCCTGGAAAGCGTGATCGCATGGCCGACGGCGCTCTGTTCCACCTCGGGCGCCACCACGATGCATTCCGCATCCTGTGCGAGTTCCCGATAGAGAGCGGCCAGCCCCCTCGCATAGATCCCGTCGTCGTTTGTCAGCAAAAAGCGCATGGTCTATTTCACCTGGGTGATCTGGTTGTCCCGGACGGTCAGGACGAAGAGTTCCTTCTGGGCGTCCCGAGAGGGGGGGAAGGTGGTCCTCCCCGTCACGCCGCGGAAATCCTTCACCTGGGCCAGGGCATTGCGGAAGGCCTCCCGGCTTTGGCCGCGGCCATCGAGAAGCAGTCGCACCGCCATGTGGGCCGCGTCATAGACGAGGGCCTCCATCGTCTCCGGTTCGCGGCTGTAGGCCAGATAGAAGGCCTCGGTAAAATTGCCCGCCTCGGGCCGGAAACTGTCCGTAAAGAAACCGTCCACGAAAACGGCCCCCTCGAAGAGTTCGGAATTGGCCTTGAGAAGCTCCGGAGAATCCCAGCCGCTTGTCCCGAGGAGCCGGACTCCCGTGACGTCGTGATAAGCCAGCTGCGGCACGATCATGGCAACGCGGTGGTAAGCATCGGGGATGAAGAGAGCTTCGAAGCCAAGATCAGGCCTTGCCGGGGCTCCCGGCGGCTTTCTCCGGTCATCCCCTGCAGGGACGATCCCGGTCAGGGCGCAGATTGGATCGGCATAATCGTTCTCGTCGGTCCGGTAAGCCTGCACCTTGCGGATTTCTCCCCCTTTACTCAAGACCTCTTGCCGGAAGAGGCGCGCCATCTCCTGTCCGTAAGGATCTTCCGGATGGAGGATGGCGAACCGGCGGAGTCCCAACTCCGCCTGGGCATAGTGGACGATCGTCCGGACCTGCATGGCGGCCGTGATAAAATTCCTAAAGACGTAATCCCCGACCTCGGTGATCCCCTCCCACTGGGTGAGGGTTAGGACGGGAATCTTCAGCCGCTGGGCCTCCTTTGCCGCTTCCATGGCCTCCAGGCCGCCTAGCGGACCGACGATGCAGGCCACTCCCTTCCGGTGGAGCCTGGCGACCGCCGCACCGGCCACGGCCGGCTCGCTTTGCGAATCCTCGACGATCAGGCGGATCGGCGTTTCTTTCTCACCATGGAACACGCCGGTTGCCAGGAGGACGGCATCCAGGGCCCGGCCTCCCAAGGCGGCATAACGTCCCGACAGGGGGAGGATGCATCCGACAGCATGGGGATCGGCGGCCGGCCCATTCTCGGCCGCAATCACCTCGGACCCTGTCGTCAGAAAGAGACCGAGGATCAAGGCAAAGACCAGGGGGCGTTGCCCCCTCTGAAAGCCCCGACCAAACACCATGCCTCTCCTTCCCCCTCTTCCATCCGTCATCACATACATTCCTTATACCATATGCCGCCTGCCGTCGACAAAAAAGGCCCGGGCATCCCCCTGTGGGACACCCGGGCCTTCCTGGACTCAGGGTTACTTCTTCACGTCCTCGAAGTCGGCATCGACCACGTCGTCGTCCTTCTTGCCGCCCGCCTCGGCGCCAGCACCGGCACCCGGCTGGGGTCCGGCGCCGCCGGCACCGGCCTGCTGCCCGGCCGTCTTGGCGTACATCGCCTCAGCCAGCTTGTGGGAGGCGTTGGTCAACTCCTCCTGCGCCGCCTTGATCGCGGCGATGTCGTCGCCTTCGATCGCCTTCTTCACCTTGGCGATTCCCTCCTCAATCCGCGACTTCTCGGAGGCGTCGATCTTGTCGCCGAACTCCTTGATGTTCTTCTCCACGCTGTAAGCCATCGCGTCGGCCTGGTTGCGCGCCTCGATGAGTTCCTTCTTCTTCTTGTCATCTTCGGCATGGGCGTCGGCGTCCTTGACGAGCTTGTTGATCTCCTCTTCGGAAAGGCCGCTCGATGCGGTGATCTTGATGCTCTGCTCCTTGCCCGTCCCCAGGTCCTTGGCCGAGACATGGACGATGCCGTTGGCGTCGATGTCGAAGGTCACCTCGATCTGCGGGACACCACGGGGCGCTGGCGGGATCCCCACCAGTTCGAACCGTCCGAGGGTCCGGTTGTCGCTCGCCATGGACCGTTCTCCCTGGAGGACGTGGATGCTGACCGCCGGCTGGTTGTCCGCCGCTGTCGAGAAGATCTGGCTCTTCTTGGTCGGGATGGTGGTGTTCTTCTCGATAAGCCGGGTCATGACCCCGCCCAGGGTCTCGATCCCCAGGGACAGGGGGGTCACGTCCAGCAGGAGGACGTCCTTCACGTCGCCGGTCAGGACGCCGCCCTGGATCGCCGCCCCGACCGCCACCACCTCATCGGGGTTGACCCCTTTATGGGGCTCCTTCCCGAAGATCTCCTTGACCTTCTGCTGGACCCGGGGCATCCGGGTCATCCCGCCGACGAGGATCACCTCGTCGATGTCGGAAGCCTTGAGCTTCGCGTCCTGAAGGGCCGTTACGCACGGAGGCACCGTTTTTTCGATCAGGTCCTCCACGAGGGCCTCGAGTTTGGCCCGTGTCAGCTTGATGTTCATGTGCTTGGGTCCCGAGGCGTCGGCCGTGATGAAAGGCAGGTTCACGTCCGTCTCCATCGAACTGGAGAGCTCCATCTTCGCCTTCTCCGCCGCCTCCTTGATCCTCTGGAGGGCCATCTTGTCCTTGCGTATGTCGATCCCCTGGTCCTTCTTAAATTCGGTAGCCAGGTAGTCGATCAGTCGCTGGTCGAAATCCTCGCCGCCCAGGTGGGTATCGCCGTTGGTCGACTTGACCTCGAAGACGCCGTCCCCCAGTTCGAGGATCGAGATGTCGAAGGTCCCCCCGCCCAGGTCGAACACGGCGATCTTCTCGTCCTTCTTCTTGTCCAGGCCGTAGGCCAGCGCCGCCGCCGTGGGCTCGTTGATGATCCTCAGGACATTCAGCCCCGCGATCTTGCCGGCGTCCTTGGTCGCCTGCCGCTGCGAATCGTTGAAGTAGGCAGGCACCGTGATGACCGCATCGGTGACCTTTTCACCGAGGTAATCCTCGGCGGTCTGCTTCATCTTCGTCAAGATCATCGACGAGATCTCCGCCGGGCTGTAGTCCCTCCCCCGGATCGTCACCTGGGCGTCGCCGTTCTTTGCCTCGGTGATCTTGAACGGACTGATCGTCCGATCGTACTGGACCTCTTTCGAGGCATATTTTCTCCCGATGAGCCGCTTGATTGCATAGACGGTGTTTTCCGAGTTGGTGACGGCCTGCCGCTTGGCCACCTGGCCCACCAGGCGCTCCCCATTATCCGCAAAGGCCACCATCGAAGGGGTGGTCCGGTTGCCTTCCTGGTTCGCGATCACGACGGGGTCGCCGCCTTCCATCACCGCGACGCACGAATTCGTCGTTCCCAGATCTATTCCAATGATCTTTCCCATGATTCCCAATCCTCCTTAGTTATTCTGACCGTCCCCAACCGTCACCGTGCAATCCTGTAGATCCCCCTTCCCGGACCGCTTGCAGACAGAGACCTTGGCTGGCCTGAGCAGCCTACCGCTCAAGAGATATCCCCTCTCGAACTCTCCGACCACCTGGCTGGCCTCGTGTTGGTCGCTGTCCACCTGCAGCATCGCCTCATGGACATTGGGATCGAAAGGCTTCCCCACTGTACTGATCGGCTCCACGCCGTGCTTCTGCAGGCATCCCAGGAATTGCTCACGAAGCATCCGAAGCCCCTCCTTGAAAGCCTCGAAGTCCGTGGAATTGGCGGCATGCTCCAGAGCCCGGTCCATGTTGTCCACAAGCGGCAGGATGTCCCTGAGAAGGTTTTCGTTGCCGTATTTGATGGCATCGGCCTTCTCCCGAACGGCGCGTTTCCTATAGTTATCGAGTTCGGCCACGGCGCGGAGGTATTTGTCGTAATTCTCCGCGGCCTTCTTCTCGGCCTCTTCAAGTTTGCCTTTCATTTCCCCGTTTTTTCCATCCGGTTCTACGGCCTTTTCGTCGTTGGCCGCCGGACTGCCCTCCAAACCCGGACCCGCCCCCGTTTGACCCTGAAGGTCCTCCTGCCGCGGCGTCGTTTCCGATTTTACCTTCTTGACCATGTCCCGATCCTTTAGGTTCATTTGTTGTCCGGTCGCTGAAAAAGCCTGAAATCGACCATCTCGCAGATCACGTGCCCCACCGTCGTGTGCACCTCCTGGATGCGGGGGGTGCTCGTGGAGGAGACATTCAGGGAAAAATCCACGATTCTGGCGACATCGCCGCCGTCCCTTCCGGTCAGGCCAATGGTCACCATACCGATCTTTTTGGCCGTCTCCAGAGCCTTGGTCACGTTCGCCGATGTCCCGCTCGTGCTCATCCCCCAGGCGACGTCCCCTTTCTGGCCGATCGCCCGGATCTGCTTGCTGAAGATGTCGGAGAAGTCGTAATCGTTGCCGATGCTGGTGATGACCGAACTGTCGGTCGTCAGAGCGATCGCCGGCAACGGCGGGCGTTCGATCACGAACCGGTTCACGAACTCGGCCGCAATGTGCTGGGCATCTGCCGCCGACCCTCCGTTCCCGAAGAGGAGAATCTTGTTCCCCGCCTTCAGAGCGGCGGTTACCGCCTCGACAACCTCGATGATCCGTCGAAGGTTTTCGTTAAGAAAACTCTCTTTGAGATGGTTCGACTCCTTGAATATTTTGATGATGTAGTCTTCCATCGTCCCTTCCTTCGACCCCGGTTCTCCGCAATCCCTTAAAAACGCGCCTAATATATGAATCGACCCAGGGGCTGTCAAGGGAGACGGGCCAATAAAATTCACATCCCCAGGGCCGCAGGAAGTGGGGCCCTGTCCTTATCGGGACAAAGCTTTTATTCATTTGAAATGATTATCTAATCCAGACAGAGCCAAGACAGAGGTCTCCGCGAGACGGAGAAGATCGGGAAGGACCCCGAGCAATCAGCCGGGGAAGGCGCCCCGGATGCGGTTGCGGTCGCGCAGCTCCGCCCGCTTGCCCCGGTTCCACCCGGAGACACGACTGAAATACTGGGTGATCCGGGCGAGGCCGTCGACCTCCCCTGCTCCGCACTGCGGACAGGTCTCAAGAAGCCCCCGGGAGGTGGTCCCGCAGAGGGCGCAGGAGGTGAATTCAGGGGAAAAGACGATCTGATTGTTCTGTGTCTCCCGGAAGACTCGGACCAGAAAAGCCGCCAGGGTCGGGGCTGGCGGTTCAGTCCCGCCGAGTTCCAGATGGGTCACGGCCCCCGCACGGAAGAAGGGGTGGAAGAGGCCTTCCATCCGCGCCCGGACCAGAGGGGCCACCGGGGCCGCAGCCGCCAGGTGGGTCGAATTCGTATAGTAGATCTCCCCCCGTGCCAGATTCCCCCTGACATAACGGCCCGGCAACGGGGAGAAATTCTTCAGGTCGAGACGGGCGAAGCGGTAGGCCGTGGTTTCCGCAGGGGTCTGTTCCAAAACGAAATGCATCCCGTGGGCGCCGGCGAGACGGTCGATTGTTCCGCGCAGGTGGGCGATCAGCCGCAGCCCGAACTGCAGGGCATCCTCCGATTCGTGGAGCGAAACGCCCTTCCGGATCCGGACCAGCTCGTCCAGACCCGCCACGCCGACAAGGAAGGTCGTGTCTTTCAGGCGCAGATAAGGGGCGCCGTCTCCCTGCATCGCCAGCATGGCCAGAGGGCCGGCATCCCCCAGCGCGAGGAGTTTCTCGATGAAATCGCGCTTCTGGACATGGGCCTTCACCGCCAGTTCGGCTACGGCGTCCAGGGAGGCAAAGAGCTCCGCATCGCCTTCCCCTGACCGGTAGCCAAGACGGGGAAGATTCAGGGTGACGTTCTGGATCGAGGCGCACCGGCGCCGGAAAGGCTCCCCTCCCTTTTTTTCTTCCCCGATGTCCAGGCAGCCGCAGGGAGTCATGGGGGTGCCTCCCTGACGGTCTAGGACGAAGCAGGGATTCCCCTTCGCCGCTGCTGTCGCGCAGGCTTCCTCCAGGAACGCCTCATGGCCGGGCGTCTGGAAAAATTCATCCGTGAGGTGGATGACCGGTCGGGGAAAGATGAAGGGCTTGCCTTGGGCGTCCCCCTGGCGATAGACCGCCATGAGGGCCGACGCGAGCCTCCGGGAGGGCTCGCTGAACTCCCGGCAGGTCTTTCCCGTCGGTCGGCCTCCGGGGCCGATCGCGGGCAGACTGGCCAGAAACGGGGGAACTTCCCAGTAGAGGTGGATGTCCGTGAAGATGGCCTGCCCCCCCCGGGAGGAGGTAAGCTGCGAGAATTCATAGACGAGCATCTGGGCGAACTGCTCGACCTCCCGGTCCCCCATCCCGTCCAGGTAAGGGGCGAAGGCCACGTTGACCGAGTCCCAGCCGATCACCCCGGCGAAGTGCCCCTGGAGCGAGGCCCCGAACCGGACCATATGGGCCAGGAGAACCTCCGCATGCCTGGCGGGGCCCGCGACTGTCACAGAATGAGGGAGCCTGAGGCCGAACCTTTTCAGGTATTCCAGGGACTGCCAGGAGCTGTAGGGCCGATCGATATAGCCCAGGCCATGCAGGTGGAGGTCCCCCAGGACGTGGGCATCCCCCACCTCCCGGGAGAAGACGTCGTGGAGCGCGTATTCCCGTTTGATCCCCTCGACCAGGGCCAGGCTCGTCCCCTCCGGGGCATGGGGGACATTGGCGTTCTCCTTGTTCTGGTGGAAGATGAGCTGTCGGACGTCGTAAAGGGGGAAGCCCAGACGGGCATGGAGCCGCCTGGCCTGTTCCATGCCTCGTTCGATCAGCTTGGCGTCGACCAGTTCGCGAATGAGCGCCGTGGTCAGGAGACTGATCCCCGAGGAAACGATCTGTTTCTCCACCTCCCTGCTGATCGCCTCGGCGGTATCCTCGTTGATCCCGGTTTCGCGGATCAGGGCCTCGACGATACGCCGGCGGTTCCATCGGGCGATTTCCTCGTCAGAGGTCCGAACGAAAAGCGTAATGTCGGTGGTTTCAGGATCGGCCGTCATAGTCAGATGTTGGTCCTGGAAGCCCCCTCCACAGCATCGAGAGAGTCCTCCGCCGCCCTGGCGAGGATTTCGTCGTGGTCGTGGTTCAGGGAAAAGACCCGGAAATGGACGACGCGGGCCGGGATGAAACGATAGATCTCCCTGAGTGGTTCGGGCGAGGTGATCCCCGTTGCGGGATTGAAGATGTTGATCCGCTTTTCCGTCTCCGCCATCGGGTTGACCGGCCGGGGATCCTGGGTTGCCAGATCGACGCGGAAGGGTTTCTTCCTCAGGGGCCCCGGCAGGCAGGCGCGGATCTGATCCTCATAGGCAGCGGCGCTTGAAAAACGGGTCCCCTTCTGGAGCTTCTCCACGGAGATTTCGGCGGAAAAAGACATCTTCCATTTGACCTCCCGCCGATGGAGCTTGTCCCATTCCCGGCCGAGCCTCTGTTTCTGCGGATCCGGGTCGGCAAGCCATTGCCGGACCTCGGCAAAGAGACGCCACTCTTCGCAGTCCAGATAAGGGTCCAGGGCCTCTGCTGGATTTCCGGGAAGGACCCGGGCCATCGTTTCCCTGAATATCTCCTGGAGGTGGAGGTCGAGTGCCCTGGTCGTCCGATGGAAATAGACGTTGGCGTAGAGGTTCAATCGAGCGTTCAGAAAGCGGCTGAGCGCCGAAACGCCGGCTTGATGGAGCGTGAGCCCCTCCTTGGAGTAGAAGGTGTAGAAGCGGAGCCTCTCGATGTCAACGATGTCGAGGGAATAGCCAGTCATGAAGGCGTCGCGCTGGACGTAATCGAGATTATCCACGGTGTAGATTCCCGAGAAGAGCTGCCTGAGGAGCTGAAGCCAGCGGGGCATGGCGGCATCGCGATCGTCGGGCATCTTGATCAGGAAAGCCACCGCCTCCGGGTCGAGGCTCTCCCCTTTCGAGAAGGGTCCCGACGGGCTGCGCCGGATTCGGCCGATCACCCGCCCGAGCTTCCGGGTGATGATCAACCTCCCCAGGTCCTCATGG
>CAYOGU010000161.1:0-8326 GCA_964403345.1 uncultured Syntrophus sp.
AAGGCGAGTTCTACCGTCAGGCGGACGCCTCGCAGGGGCGCCCGCCTGACTTCACTTCTGGAGGAGCCCCAGGATCGCCAGGGCCGCATCCTTCGCCCGGGGGCCGACCTCGAGGGTCGGGCCGACGCAGGAGGGGCAGCCGCAGGCGCAGGCGCAGGCCTTGATGAGTTGGCGGGCCGAATTCAAAAGCGCGTCGTGGCGCTCGAACAAAAGGTCCGAAAAGCCGATCCCGCCCGGATAGGCGTCGAAGAGGAAGATCGTCGGGTCGAAGGGCTCGGTCGTGGGGGCCGAGCCCTCCCCGGCCCCGGGCGAAGTGGTGATCGTCCGCCAGTTCCGGTCCTTCCTGACGAACCACTCGCCGCTCTTGTCTCCGATCGCCCGGTCGATGTCGTGGAGGTCCGCCATCAGCATCATCGCCGCCAGGTGGTGGAGGGCATAGGCGAGTCCGGCCAGGCCGTCGATGATCTCCTCCTGGCTATAGGAAAGACCCGCCAGGCGGTCCCGGGGGATCGTGAACCAGTAGCTCGTGGTGTGCATGTCCTTCTCGGGCAAATTCACGTCGCCGTAACCAAGGTTCTCCGAAGTGTAAAACTTGATCTTCTTGTACCCCACCACCTTGCTCACCACCTGGACCTCGCCGTGCTCGACGAGGGCCTCCTTGCCCGGCTTCTTGGCGAAGGCGTCGATCACCCGGACGTTGGTGTAGGTCATGGCGTCGGTGTAGTACTCCGCCTCGACCTTGTGGACGTAGGCGGTCTTCCGCTCCAAATCGAGCTTGTCCACGTAGTACTGCTGGGACTCGACCATGTAGATCGCGTCGGTGTGGACCGCGGTGAAGGCGCTGTCCCAATCCACCTCGGCGATCACCTTGTGGTTTCCCGTCTCGGTCGCGTCCACAACCACGACGTTCTCGGGGTTGATGCTGCGGAGGCTCACCTCGTCGGCGGGGTAGCTCTCCGCCGACCAGTGCCAGCGGGCATCCACGCGGTGGAGAACGCCTTTCCTCTCGAGGTAATCCAGGAGCTCCTCCAGGTTCTCGCCGCCGAACTGTTCCCCCTTCTCGAAGGGGAGCTCGAAGGCCGCGCTCTTGATGTGGTGCATCAGGATCAGGAGGTTGTCCGGGTTGACCCGGCAGTACTCGGGCGAACGGGAGAAGAAGTAGTCCGGGTTCTCCACGATGAACTGGTCCAGGGGCGAGCTCCGGGCCACGAGGAGGGCCAGGCTCTGGCCCGTGCGTCTCCCCGCCCGGCCAGCCTGCTGCCATGTGCTGGCGATGGAACCGGGATAGCCGCAGAGGATCGCCGCCTCCAGATCGCCGATGTCGATCCCCAGCTCCAGGGCATTGGTCGCCACGACCCCCATGACCTCGCGGCTCCGCAAGCCCGCCTCGATCTGGCGGCGGAGGTTCGGCAGGTAGCCGCCCCGGTAGCCGGTGACAAATTGGGTGTCCACGGGCTTCCCTTTCGCGAACTGATCCTTGAGGTACTTCGTCAGGACCTCGACGTTGAGCCGGCTCGTGGCAAAGACGATCGTCTGGATCGCGTTTTCGATGAGCTCCGCAGCGACCTTGCGGACCGGGGTCAGAGCCGACTGGCGGATCCCCAGCTCCCGGTTCACGATCGGCGGGTTGTAGAGGATGACGGTCTTGGCCGCGGCCGGAGCCCCGCTCTGGTCGATGAGCGCCACCGAACGCTCCAGGAGCTTCTCCGCGTGGTCCCTGGGGTTGGCCACCGTGGCCGAGCAGCAGATGAAGACCGGGTCCCGGCCGTAGAAGCGGCAGATCCGGACCAGACGCCTGAGGACGTTCGTCAGGTGAGACCCGAAGACCCCCCGGTAGACGTGGAGCTCGTCGATGACCACATACTGGAGGTTCGCGAAGAGCTTCTGCCACTTGGTGTGGTGCGGGAGGATCCCGGCGTGGAGCATGTCGGGGTTCGTCACGACCACATGGCCCTGGCGGCGGATCGCCTGGCGGGCGTCGTCAGGGGTATCCCCGTCGTAGGTGTAGGTCTTGATGTCGGCCTTCATTTCGCCGATGAGGCCGTGGATCTCGTGCATCTGGTCCTGGGCCAGGGCCTTGGTCGGGAACAAGTACAGGGCCCGCGTCTCGGGCTCCTCGAGGATCTTCTGGAGGACCGGGAGGTTGTAGCAGAGGGTCTTGCCGCTCGCCGTGGGGGTGACCAGGACCACGCTCTGGCCCTTCCGGACCAAGTCCACGGCCCTGGCCTGGTGGCTGTAGAGCCGTCCGATCCCGCGGCCCGCCAGGACCTTCCTCAGGGAGGCGTGGACCCAGACAGGAAAGTCCGCGAACTCGCCTGGGCGGGCGGGGATCTTCCGGATCGCCCGGACGTGCTCCATGAACTGCCGGTCCTTTTCGGCCCTCGCGAGCCACTCCTCCAGGGTCAGCTTCGCCATGGCCGCTACTCTACCCCCTTGCGCCGGATTTTGCAATCGGGCCTTTGTCCGATCAATCCTCTTGGGCAGCGGGGTATCCGTTCACCTGTGACCGCCAGGATGCCGTGTGATTATCTCTGTCAGGCGGGTCACCGCAACAGGGAAACGGCCCGCGGCATGACTATTTTTTAAAGCAACTCATCCTCACTTTACTCGAGTCACTTTCCACGTCACACCGGAATTGATCCCAAGCCCAACGCCATTCATTATATTCCCAGGTCACGGGATTGTTGCCCCGGTAGGCATCTACGCGATCCGTGCAACTGCTGTCCCAATAGAGTCCGTCGACGGTGACACTAATGAGAGAGCAGAAATATACTTGCCAGCCAAAGGCGTCCGTCCCGTATATCGCTCCCCCCTTGAGGCAACTTCCAGATCCTGCCCCAAAAGGAGTGATCAGACTAGAATGACGCAACGTCACCTTGATGTATTTATCGTTTGGCACACCCGCTCTGAGAGACAGCTCGAAAGCCGGGGCCGTCCCGACGGTACCGACGAATAACACCGCGATCAGGATCATGAGCCCCAGCATCCATTCCCCGGCGATCGCCTTCGCCGTCTTCTTGCCCTGTTCCTTTTTTACTTCTTCCATGCTCAATCCTCCTTTCCTGGCATTTGATTCCCCAATGTGCAAACCCAACACCAACGCAAACCATAATCATCCCTTGCTCATTTCTCCTTTCCTGGCATCTGTTTCCTTAATATGCAAATCAAATACCAATATAATGCATAATTATTCCATGTGGTTATTGAAAAAAGGCTGCTTCGCATGCCCGGATCTGCCAACTTTGTGGGCATCGGCGCCGGCTATTTTTGAAAGCAACGCAGGCTCACGGTATTCGAGTCAAGGCCCAAGCCACACCGGAACCCCGACCGCGCCAAGCCCAGGGCATGGGGTCGCCGTGGTTCTGGCCGTTCATGGCAGGGTCATTCCCATGGCGATCCTCCTCACCTGGGTCTTCAATGCCACCCGCCGGAGCACCCTGGCGGCGATCTTGTTTCATTTCATGGCCAATCTGACCTATGTCCCCGCCAATGTGACCGCGGGGACGAACCGGGTACGAGACCCTCCTGTGGATTGTCGCAGCGCTGGCGGTGGCCGCCTTTTGGGGCGAAGCCCAGCGAACGCGGCGCGATACTTGAGCCCGTCAAAAGAAAGTTCGTGCCTGTGACGGCACCGGTTTGGCCCTCGGCATCATGGCACGGCATCGCTTTCCTGTTTATTCCGTCTGGCTCCCCTAGACGCTGCGATCGGCCTTACGACGCAGGGGGGCTCCGTCCCCGGATGGATCCATCAACCGCCCGTTCTCAGGCGAGGCAGGCCCGGTTGCGGCCCGTCTCCTTGGCCCGGTACATGGCGCTGTCGCAACGGATGAATAGATCGTCCCCGCTCTCGCCGGGCCGCCATTCGCCGACGCCGATGCTCATGGACACGGGCACCCGGACCCCCTTCCGGGGTTCGAAGACTTCTTTCTCGAATCGCGTCCGGATCCTCTCGGCCACCTGGGCGGCCCTCTCCAGGTTCGCGTGGTTGAGGATCACGACGAATTCCTCCCCCCCGTAGCGGCAGGCGATGTCGCCCTCCCGCAAACCCATGAGGACCACCTCCCCCAGCCTCTTGAGGATCACGTCCCCGTCGGAATGGCCGTAGGTGTCGTTGTACCGCTTGAAGTGGTCCACATCCATCACGAGGAGGGCCAGCGGCTCCCCGGTGCGCGACGAATCGGCGATCCTCTTCGCCAGGGCCGCCGAAAAGAAACGCCGGTTGAACAGCCCGGTCAGCTCATCCGTCACGACCATCTCCGTGAGGCTCTTCTCCCTCTCCCTGAGGATCAGGCCTTCCTCCTCGATGATCCGGATGCGGTATCCCAGGGCGAAGGAGAGCAGGATCGCCTCGGCCGCGGCCCCGAAAAGCAGGGCCTGCATGGTGAAAGTGTTGTTGGGGACCCACCCGTAGAACCGGAACAGGAAGATCAGGGAGGCAGCCAGGAAGAGCGTCACGGCGATCAGGTAGTAGCGGGCGGGCTTGAATCCCGAACGCAGGGAGGCCAGGGCAGCGGTGAAAAGCGCCACGGTCCCCACCTGACCCGCCAGGTAGGCCGCGACATTGCCGATCCACTGGTACCGGAGGAGGACGAGGACGACGATCGCCGCACTGCAGAACGCCAGGACCTGCAGGAGGCGGTGGTGGCGGGGGGTCCGCCGGGACGTCTCCAGGAAGGCGATGGCGAAAACCACGGCAAAGAGCGCCATGAGCGATGAGATCGCCGGGATGTGGGCGACCATCCACTCGCCGGGGCCCGGCCAGAAATACCGGACGATCCCGAAGAGGGTGCACTGCCACAGGAGCAGGAAGAGGACATAGAGGATATACCAGAGATACTGACGCTCCCGGACAAAGGTATAGAGGACCAGGTTATAGAGCAGCATGGCCACCAGGATCCCCGCGCAGAACCCGATGACGAGGAAGAGCCGGGCGCTCGTGTCCTTGAAGGCGGCCAGGGTATAGTGGGTCACCCGGAACTGGAGGGCGAAGGGAGTCTCCACGCGGATGACGAGGGGCCGGGTCCCGTCGAGGCCCTCGGGCATGAGGAAGGTCGGATAGAGGAAGGCCACCTCGCTGGAATCCCTGCCGGCCTGCCAGCCCCCTTTCAGAACCGCCGTCTCCGGCACGCCCTGGTTCAGGACCGGCACGTAAAGGGTCAGCGAACCCAGGGTCGCGTTGTCGAAGACCAGGAGGCTTTCACGGCTCCTCAACTCCTCTCCCGCTCCGGGCGGACGGGCCAGGCGGCACTGAATCCAGAGCACGGCATTCCGGAAACTGAACTGGAAGGAAGGTCCGGTGTGGCTTCGGAAGGGAACCTTGCCGGTCAGAACCTCTTCGTAACGGAGGGTGCCGGAGGGGTCCAGGTAGTACTCGGCATGGCTGGCGATCTCGATCCGGGGGGTCTTGTCGCTCAACGCGACGGCCGGCGTCGCGGCCGCCGACCCGGCCGCTCCCCCTGTACAGAGGAGGCAGCTAAGAAATACCGCCCAGAGGAATCGTTTCATGCCTGCATCCCTCGACAGCCTATGCCTGTCGCCGCCATTTTATGTTTTTTTGCGGCAATAATCAACGATGCAGAAGGCCTGGGTCATGGTCTCGTCTTCAGGGAAAGGGACCTCCACGATCTGCGGCGGACGGGCCGACCGACCGATGATCCGGGCCCAGCGGAGAACCGTCAAGGGGTCTGAGGAACGGTTCAGGACAGGTAGGCCCGCCAGCCCGCCAGGAGCGATCCGGGTCGGAGGTCCAGGGCGGCCGAAGCCTCGGCGACCGGCGTGAATCCGCAGCCGCGGCAGTCCACCCGGCCCCGGCCCTTGACGTAGCAGCCCTGGGTAATCCGGCCGTCCGGGTCCACGTTGATCAGGAGATCGTCCCGGCAGGTCCAGTCGTTCAGAATCATTCCCCGCAGACAGCGTTCGGAGTTGAGGATGGGGTAGGCTCCCTTGAGGCGGATCGCCGCCTCCACGGCCTCACGGCGTTCCCCGGCGGAGAGGGCCAGGGGATCCTCTCCCTGGCCGTAGGGGTAGAAGAGCTGCAGGGTGATCCCCTTCACGGCCGGGAGCCCTGTGAGCTGCTCCGCCAGAGGCTCCAGATCCCGCCAGTTGAGGCGGTTCATCGTGAAGTGGACTAGGATCCGCGCCCCGCTGCGCTGCACGCCGGCCGCCTCCAGATTCGACCAGATTCGCGCGAAGGAACCGCTCCTCAAACCGTCGTGGATGTCCCTCGTGCCGTCCAGGCTAACCCAGAGGACGTCGGCCGGCACGTCCAGGGGAAAGGTCCCGTTCGTCGTCACGGCCACACGGAGGAACCGTCGCTTCGCGTAGTCCACCAACTCGCGGAGGCCCCAGCCGCCGTCCCGCCAGAGAAAGGGCTCCCCTCCCTCGAAGACGACGATCCGCGTCCCCCGCTGTTTGAGTTCCTCCAGGGCCCGGACAGCGGCATCCCAGGTCATGCTGGCCCCGTTACCGCCGTCGCGTCGATGGAAGGGGCAGGCGCGGCAGGCCAGATTGCACCGGTAGGTAAGCTTGAAGCTGGCAAAGAGAGGGATCCTCTGCCGAAGGATCTTCCGGCGGATGAAAAAGGCCAGGAGGGCCGGCACCCAGTGGGAACGTCGGTCCCGGCCAGCGGCCGCAACGAAAGCTGCGGATCGTTGGGAACCCTCCCCACGAACCGCCGGGGTTTCAAAAAAATCCATCACCCGCCCATTCCTGCATCAAGATCTCCCAGGCCTCCATCCAGGGCCTCGGGTCCGTATCCTTCCGACACGGGACCATCCGCCCGACGACGGGGGCGTGACGTCGCTATTTACAGCTGTCCCACCATCCCTTCCAGGCGGTCGATCCGGAAGGCCTGGAGGATGTCGATGAAGGCCGGCATCTCGAAGGGGTCCTGCGAAAACCGGAAGAGATGGCCCGGGCAGCCGCAATCCGAGGAGCCGAAGCCCGTGACGCAGCCATCGGCAATCGCCCCCACTGCCGCAGCCAGTTCGTGCTCCAGGGGCGCGCTGGCCCGGATCGGAACGGCCCTGCACCGGTCGGCGTGACCCTTCAGGTAGTCGATGTGCCAGTGCCGGGTCCCCTCTCTCCGCAGGTGCCGCTCCAGCCGCTTCGTCAGGGACCGTCGGGCCGATCCCACGTAGAGATAATGACCCGCCGGGAAGAGGACCTCGCCCAGACGCCCCACCGTTGCCTTCACCATGCGGGGCAGGCGCATCCAAAACAGATAGCTCCCCGAGTCCTTCGCCTCCCGCTCGATCAGGGCCCAGGGGATCGCCACTTCCCGGACTTCCGGGACGAGGCTGAGGTCCGGCCGCCAGCCAAGGGCCACGGCCTTGATCGACAAATCCTTCCTGACCGCCGCGAAGGTCCGGGCGAATTCCAGGTCGGTGTGGTAGTCGGGAAGAAAGAAGCGGGCCCGTGGCCAGTGGATCAGGAAGAGGACCCCGCAGGGGGTCCCCCGGCGGCCCATGTCGGCCAGCTCCTCCAGGTGCCTTCTCCCGCGGGCCGTCACGGCATCTGGAAACATGGCGATGGAACGGCCGACGAGGGTGCAGGACTTGACTTCCAGGTAGAAGGGCCTACTGTTCCGCTCCAAGAGAAAATCGAAGCGGCTGTGCCCCACCCTCACCTCGGGCCGGACGATGGTCGCATCTTCCAGGCCGGGGATCCGCCTTGCCCGGAGCAGGGCGGCTGCCACGGCGTTGTTCGCGTGGGTATGCAGGAGCAGGGGAATCCCCTCCCGCTCCACGGCCACCGCGGTGCGGCTCAGAGTCCCCGTTCCTCCCCGCGCCCGCGGGACGAGGTAAACGGTCCGGCCGGGCAGAAGGAGTTCCCAGAGCCGTCCAGGGTTCGGCAGATAGGCCTCCATTGTGCCCCCCTCGGCGGCACAATGGACCACGAAACGGTTGGGTCGGCGGAGAAAGGCCCCCTTGATCAGGCCGCCAAAGAGGGGACGATCCAGAGGGTCGGACGGAGGATAGGGTGATTTCGTCGTGGCATTCATCCTGGCCGGGGTCATACCCCGGGATCATACCCAAAGGGGAGCGGAAATCAACCTTTTTCCCGACGCCGGGAAGAGGACCCTTTGGAAGGGGAATCCCCTTGACAGCTTCCGCGGCTTTCCCTATCCTCAGGCCCATGAATCCAGGGCCGCCTCGATTCCGTCAGGGGGACGGGACGTGAGGCAAAGGGAGGTTGTTCGATGGCACGGTTCACGAAGATCACGGGGGTCGCCCTCGCGGCGGTCCTGTTCCTGTGGGGCCCTGTCGCCCAGGCGCAGGCGTCGAAGGGCGAAGCTAAGTCACCCAAGGCCAGCCTCTTCCATGAG
>CAYOGU010000162.1:0-8233 GCA_964403345.1 uncultured Syntrophus sp.
GGCCAAGGAACGATTCATCAAACACCATGGCGTCTCCAAAGAACATTTCCCTCTCTATTTGAAAAAACTGGAGTTCAGGTATAATCACTGCCACTCCGATATCTTTGACAGCGTCGCCAATTACCTCTGTGGTTTACTGCCAGAATGGGACTAATTACCATATGTATTTTCGAAGATGAGATCTCAAATCATCGAATATTCGGATTTAGGCAGAAACCCTATCGGCGCTTTAGATGAAAATGACGTTCCTCAATTCGTGAGAGGCTATTGAAGGAACTCATAGATATTTCCCCCCGCGTCAGCACATCGCCGAGTTATCAGACAGAAAGTGGCGGCTCAAGCTCGGCTCACAAATCATTCATTCCATTCAATCCGTCGATGAGACGGGACAAATTCTCCTCAGGTGTAGAGGGCCTCGATTTTCTCCTTGAACCGCTCCAGGACCAGCCGCCGCTTGAGCTTCATCGTCTGGGTAAGAGTCCCGTTCTCGGCGGTGAAGGCCTCGGTGAGATAGAGGAACTTTTTCGGAATCTCGTAGTTCCCGTAACGGCCCCTGAGGACCTTCAGGATCTCCCCGGTGATCATCGCCTGGACGTCCGGATTCGCCACCAAGGCGCGGATGTCGTGGCTGAGCCCGTGTTTCTCGGCGTACTTTTCAAGCATCAGGAAGTCGGGGACGATCAGTCCGACCGTGAAAGGGCGGTTCTCGCCGGCGATCACCACGTTCTGTACCCAGGGCACCAGGGAGATGTCCTCCTCCAGAGCGGCAGGAAAGACAAATTTCCCGTTCTCCAGTTTGAATTGCTCCTTGATACGGCCGGTGATGTAGAGGAAGCCGTCGGAGTCCAGACGTCCCCGGTCCCCGGTCCGGAGACCCCCGTCCGGGGTCATCACCTCCCGGGTCTTCTCGGGTTTGTTGTGGTAGCCCTTCATGACGTTGGGACCGTAGACGATGATCTCCCCGTCGGCCGCCTCCGGCTCGACCATCGATTGATCGATGACGATCCGGACCTGGTCGATCGCCCGGCCCACGCTTCCCAGCCGGTACGCAAAGGAGGCGTTCATCGCGATCGCCGGAGAAGCCTCCGTCATCCCATAGCAGTCGTAGATCGGAATGCCGATGTCGAAGAAGAAGTGGGCGATTTCCACGTTCATCACGGCGCTGCCGCTCATCGCCCCCTTGAGCCGTCCGCCCATTTTCCGGCGGATCTTCGCAAAGACGAGCCGGTCGGCCAGGAGGAACTTCAACTCGTTGGCGATCTCGGTTCGCCCGGCGGCCTTCAGCTCGCGCCGCCTCTTGGCCGCCTCGACGCCCATCACAAAGAGCGTCCGGGCGATTCCCCCCTCCGCGTTCACCTTCTCCCAGAGGCCGTTGTAGATCCGGTTGAAGACCCGGGGCACAGCGATCAGCCAGGTGGGCCTCACCAGGGCCATGTCCTGGACAACGGTCTTGACGCTTTCCATGAAGCCGATCGCCCCTCCCAGGTACATCATGGCATTGAGCTCCGCGGTCAGGCCATAGGAGTGGGCCCAGGGAAGGATGGAGAGGCTCACGTCCCCCTGGCCGGTGAGCTCGGGGTACATTGCCACGCCGGCCATGGAATTGCTCGCGCAGTTCCGGTGGGAGAGGAGGACTCCTTTGGGTTCGCCCGTCGTCCCCGAGGTGTAGATGAGGCAGGCGATCTCGTCGGCACCGGGACGGATCATCGCCACGGGGTTCCGCCGACCCTCCGCCTCCAGGCCAGCCAGGCTCCCGGGGCCCTCTCCCTCGATCAGGACCAAAGACTGCAGGGTGGGGATCTGGCCGGGGAAATCCTTCACCTTCTCCAGGATCTCCGGCTTCGAGACAAACAGCACCTTCATGGCGGAATCGGCTACGATGTACCGCCAGATCCGGGGAAGTTCGGCCTCGTACATGGGGACGAAGCGAGCACCCAGACCGAAGGTCGCATAGGCGGCGACGGCCCATTCCGTCCGGTTGTTGGCGATGATCCCCACGGCATCACCCCGTCCGACGCCGAGCCCCGCCAGTCCCGCCCGCAGGTCGTCGATCCGCCGGCTGATCTGGCGGTATGTCGCCCATTCGTAAACCCCCCGGGCGTTCTTCGTCCCGAACATCGGACGCTCAGGGAATTTCGCCACGCTGTTTTCGAGAAACCCAATCAGGTTGTCCGGCTTGTCCAATGGCCCCATCGTGTTCCCTCCTTCGAAAGATCGTGTGTGGTCAGGATATCCAGAAGTCGCAAGTGGTTCTGCATGAGCCCCGGCGGATCACCCTTCTTGGATCCACGCCCTCCGAACGGGGGGCTTCGGACCGCATCCGCGTTTACGCATTCAATCCGTCTGGGAGGTGTCGCGACGAAAGGGCAGCGCTGTCACGACCCGGTTGCGGCCGCTCCGCTTGGCCTCGTACAGGGCATCGTCTGCCCGTTTCAGCGCCGATTCGACTCGGTCGTCCTCCGGCGAAAGCACTGATACGCCGATGCTGATCGTGATGCGCAGCGTGGTCTCGCCGGCGTCAATGTCGGTCTCGGCGATGGTCTGTCTCAACCGTTCCGCCGTCGCCCTCCCGCCGGTCAGGTTGGTTTCCGGCAGGAGCATCCCGAATTCCTCGCCGCCCAAGCGGCCGAAGACGTCGATATCGCGCAGGAAGTGCTTGCAGGTGGCGGCGACCGCCACCAGGACGCGGTCGCCGACCGCATGTCCATAGGTGTCGTTGACCCTCTTGAACCGGTCCAGATCGAGCATCAGGACCGCCAGCGGGCGGCCGTACCGTCGTGCGCGCTGGATTTCCCGTTCACCGGTTTCAAAAAAGCTCCGGTTGTTGGCGATGCCGGTCAGAAAATCCGTCGTGGCCAGCCGCTCCAACTCCACTTGGGCCTTTTTCAGATCAACTTCGAGCCGCTCGCTGTTGAGCATCAGAAACCCGAAGGTCATGGCAATGCTGACCAGCAGAGCCCAGATGAAGACAGCCGTCTGGACGAGATTGGGGGTGAACAGACCGCCGAGGTTGGGGTTCATGATGGTCATCAGGGCCCTGGCCAGCATCACCAGGCTCTGAACCGCAAAAAGGCCGCCAGCCAGCCGGAAGGAGAAGCGGAGGTCCAGCGGGGTGTTGCGGAGCAGGTCCCATGCCCCCAAGCCGAAGAGCACCGCCATGAGGATCGAGTAGAGAATGATGCGCACCCCGACGTGATCGTTCACGTAGGTGAAATAGCAGATCGCCAGGATATGAAGACCAATGAGGGGGATGCTGAAGGCCTTCCGGCTGCCTGTTCCGCGGAAAACCCGGATGCCCTCCAGCAACAGCGCCGCCCCGGCCAGATGAAAGAGGTTTGCCATGACGACCGACAGGAAGGCCGGAACCATCCCATACAGGGAAAGCGTCAGAAATCCCAGGGTTTCACAGGCTTCACCGGCCGTCCAGTAACCAAACCCGGAGAAGGTCCTGCGGGTTTTCCAGACCAGAGCCAGGGTGATGCTCAGGACGGCGGTGACCGCAGTCAGCACCACCAGGAGGGAGCGGATGTCGAGCGACAGTGACAGCATACCGGCGATCTTACCTTAGAACTCTTTCATTTGCATACCTTTTCGTCAACGGGATGTTTTCCCTTCGGACCTCGCCATTTCGGCCGCCGCTTCGCCGGCCACATAGCCCGTGGAGAAGGCCGCCTGGAGGTTGTACCCCCCCGTGTCGGCGTCGAGGTCCATCACCTCCCCGCAGAAGAAGAGGCCCTCGACGATCCGGGAAGCCATGGTCCTGGGGTCGATCTCCCCCAGCGCAATCCCTCCCGCCGTGACGATGGCCGAAGAGATGGGCAAGGCCCCCCGGATGTTGAAACGGAACGACTTGAGCAGGGCCAGGAGCCGTTCCCGCTCTGCTGCCCCGATCTGATGACCCGGACGGTCCGGCGGGATGCCGGTCATCTCGACGAAGGGATCAATCATCTTGTGGGGAAGGAGGCCCGCCAGGTGGTTGCGGAACATCCGCTTTCCGGCCCCATCGAAGTCACGCTGGAGGCGAACCCGGAGTTCCTCCTGCGACAGGGCAGGCTTCAGATCTATGGAAACCGAGACCGGCCCCTCGACCAGTGCATCCACGACGGACAGGCTCATCAGGAGCGTGATCGGCCCCCCGATCCCGAAATGGGTGAAGAGCATCTCCCCCATCCGGCTCTCGATCACCGGGGAACCCCGCCTCCCGGCCTGGAGTCCCCGGCCGATCTCCCGAGACGGCGTCCAGGCGGGATCGATGGCGGCGGCCCGACCACGGAAGGCCGTCAGCCGGACATTCCGAAGGCTCACCCCCTGCATCGATTTGGCCAGCCCGACCTCTTCCACAACGAGCGGCACCAGGGCTGGACGGAGTTTCGTGACAGAATGGCCGATCGCCGCCGCCATCCGGTAGCCATCGCCGGTGGACCCGGTCGCCGGCCAGGTGACGCCGCCGGTAGCCAGGATCACGGCCCGGGCGGGGAAAAGGCCCTGCTCCGTCTCGACGCCCTGGACGCGGCCGTCGCGAACAGTGATGCCGATGACGCGGACGCCGGTCAGGACCTTTACCCCCTGGTCCTCCAGATACCTTCTGAAGGCCTTCACCACATCCGCCGCATCGTCGGAAACGGGAAAGATTCGTCCCCCGCGCTCGACCTTGGTCTGGACGCCGTATCGCGCGAGGAAGGCCAGAAGGTCATCCCTGAAATAGCGGTGGAAGGCGCCGTGAAGAAAGCGCCCGTTGGGCCCGAACATGGAGATGAAATTCCCGAGTTCCCGGCTGTTCGTCAGGTTACAGCGGGACTTGCCGCTGACGAGGATCTTCTTGCCCGGCCCGTTCGTCTTTTCCAAGAGCAGGACCGTCGCACCCGCCTCCGCAGCCCGTCCGGCGGCCATCATCCCGCCGGCCCCGGCCCCGACGACGACCACCCGGCCAGCCTCCCCATGTTTCGCCAAGGCCCCCAATGTCCTTCCTTCTCCCGTCACTCCACGGCCCCGTCGAGTATGATCCTCTTGAGCGTCCCCCAATCGAGGTCATTCCTCAGGCAGTCGTAGCGGTCCGTCAGGAGGACCTGCGGAATGACCCTGCTCTGCTTAATCCGGACCCCTCGGAGCGTGATCGGCGTCGACCGGACGCCCCTGGAAATCTCGAAATCACAGGCCGCCCCCACGGCGGCCCGGATCCCCTTTCTCTGGACGAGCCGCTTGGTGAACCCCGTGCTTGGAGTGATGTAGAATTGCCATCCCCGCTCCTGACAGAGTTTGTAAACCTCGCCGCAGTTGCACTTCATGCAGCGGACGCAGAGGACCCCGTCGTCCTTGGAGAAGTGTGCCTGGCATTTCTCGGAAATCAGGCAATGGGGGAGGATGACCGCCCGGTCCCGTACCGGAACGCGGTTGAAGGCATCCCGGTAGTAAGCATTGGCGATCGAGGGGAGGTCGTAGCGAAGGCCGAGCCTGCCGAGCAAAGAACGCATCGGAAAGAAAAAAACAGCGGAAAAGAATTTGAGTCTGCTGCAGGCTTGTCTCATCGATCCCCTTTCCTGGCCAGGGCTTTCCGGCACGGAGGCCGGAAGATCTCCCCAACTTTTGGAGGGATACCAGAAAGATGCAAGGAAAGCAATTTCTTTGCGCCTTTTGATCTACCCCAAGGGGGACATCTGTGGTATATTGACGCAGCTCTTGCCGCACTGCTCTTAATCCCTCTTTTGATGATCGCTCGGAGGAGGTGGATTTGAATTCCCTTAAGACAGTCTTCGTGGTGAATCCTCATGCGGGAAACGGGGCGACTGGCAGGGAGTGGCCCCGGATCAGAGAACGGGCCCTCGAACTGATCGGCCCCTTCGAAGCCTGCCTGACAGGAGGGCCGGGCGACGCAACCAGGTTGACCCGGGAACATCTCCAGCAGGGGGCCGAAAGGATCGTCTGTGTGGGAGGCGACGGCACTCTCAACGAAGTCGTCAACGGCTTCATGGGTAAAGACGCTCCTCTCGGGACGAATGCTATCCTGGGTCTCATCCCCAACGGCACCGGCTGCGACTTCTGTCGGACCATGCCCATCCCCATCGGCATGGAGGCCTCTCTCCAGGCCATCCGGGAAGGACACCTCTGGACGATCGATCTGGGACGGATCAGCCACCGGGACCACGGCGGCCAAACCCGAACGCGATACTTTCACAACATCGCCAGTTTCGGGATCGGAGGCGAGGTCGTGGAGCGCGTCAATCGGATGAGCAAGGCCCTCGGCCCCTTCATCACCTTCATCTGGGGCACCCTCGTCTCCCTTTTTGCCTACCGGAAGAAAGGGATCCGCATCCGGCTTGACGACGGAGAGGAAATGGCTGTGGGGGTCTTCAACATCGCCGTCGCCAACGGCCGTTACCACGGTGGCGGGATGCTCGTCGCCCCGGAGGCGGTGGTCGACGACGGCCTTTTCCATGTGACCTTCATCGGGGACATGCCCATGCCCCTGGTCTTCTACCATCTCCCCAAACTCTACACCGGAGGAATCGGCCGGATCCGGCAAGTTTCCATGTTCACCGCCAAGAGGGTCTCGGCCTTTTCGGAAGAGCGGGTCCTCTTGGATATCGACGGTGAACAGCCGGGAACGCTGCCCTCCGAGATTTCCATCGTGCCGGCTGCTCTGAAAGTGGTTGTCCAGAAACGATCCTGAGGCCAGTCCGTCGACCAAGTATTGGTGAAAATTTCCCCACAACCTGGGGAAAATATCAACATCCATACAGTGAGCAACGACCCGCCCCTCTCCGGTCGACAGAGAAGAAGTCTCCTTGTTTTCATTCGTTCCACGATTATTCTCTCTCATACCGCTCCTGGCACACCCTTTGCTGACAGGTAGACGTCCGGACAGATCGGGCGGAAGGATGGGGCCTCAGGGATGAAACGTTACGGGATAGCCGCGGTGGTCTTGTTGATGGTCGGTTTCACATTGGCCCTTGCCGCTGAGAAGCCGACGGCGGCCCCGCCCGCCTCGTCGCCCAGGGTTCCGGAGATGAGCGCAGCCGGAAAGGTGGTCGAGGTATCCGCCACGCTGCTGAAGATCGAGCGGACACTGAAAGGAGAGGCGGAAATCATGGATTTTGTCCTTGAGCGACCTCTCCCCAAGACAGAGGTGGGCGACCAAGTCAAGGTCAGCTACCGGACCAAGGAGGGAAGAAATATCCTGATCCGGATCACCCCGGCAAAGATGACAGCGATCCAGAAACCGAAGAAGGAGGCCCCCAAGACTGAAAAGCCTCAGGGTCCACATGCGGCACCGGTCGTGAAATAGCCGCGGCGCAAACCGTTTTTTACCCTTGACAATTGTGGATAAGGGTTATATTGGGCAGTTCCCGTCGGATCGGCGCTTGAACGCCGAACGATTCGGGAACCAGCAAAACAACTAAAAGAGGAGGATTTGAAATGAAGCGTATCATGGTATGGGCAATCGCGTTGGTGTTCCTGTTCTGCACGACCGCAATCGCAGCTCCCGCGAAGGAAGCAGCCCCCGCGGCCCCCGCCGCCCCGGCTGCTGAGCCTGCGAAGGCCGAGAAGAAGGAAGTGAAGGCCGAGAAGAAGGCTGAGAAGAAGGAAAAGAAAGAGAAGAAGGAAAAGAAGGAAAAGAAGGACGCGCCCGCCGCTCCGGCGACGAAGTAATCCTTTTTCCAGCTTCTGACTGCACTGGGGTACGGGAAATCATCCCGTACCCCTTTGCCGTTTCAAGAGACCTCGTGCATTTTATCCCCCGGCTGGTCTATAATCACAACCCGGAGGCGAACCAAGTCTTTCCGACCGCAGTCTTTGCCGGCCGTTGAGGGGAATCCGCCATGACCGTGCGCACACGCCTGATGATCCTGACCGTCCTTGGATTGGCCGTCACCATGGCCGTCTGGGGCTGGATCCAGATCAAGGCCTTGGACCAAATCCTGGTCGAACAGCAGGGGAAACGACTCTCCAGCGTCGCCGAGACGGTCAGCGCCTACTACCAGCATTTTCCCACCGGCCGGGGGCTCTCTATCCTGGACATCACCCTCAAGGACCAGATCCAGACCGACGTGCGCCTGGCCCGGATCGACATCTTCACCGTGGTAAACTACGATATCGACTATATTGACTACATCGCCGGCGCCAGCCGGGTCCGCTACGAATGGCCGGATTCCCTGGTCAGTTCCGTCGCGGCGTCCCGGAAGCCGCGGTATATCCGCTTGACGACCGACGAGGGCCCCGCGTTGGGACTGCTCTA
>CAYOGU010000163.1:0-8210 GCA_964403345.1 uncultured Syntrophus sp.
GCCGAGGAGATGATCAGGAGGGTCTGGGAAGAGGATCAATCGGGGGTCCGGCCGACCTTCTTCACCGCCTTTCTGAATGTCCTGTCCCTTCCCTACCGGCTGGCTGTTGCATCCAGAAACCGGCTTTACGACAAGGGGGTTTTCCGACAGGAGCGCCTCCCCTGTCCGGTTATCGGCGTCGGCAATCTCACCGTGGGGGGAACCGGCAAGACCCCGACGGTGATCCTCCTGGCAAACGCCCTCAGGGGCCGCGGACTCCGGCCGGCCGTCCTGAGCCGCGGCTACGGGGGAAACGCGAGGACGCCCGTCAACATCGTCTCGGACGGGTACCGGATCCTCGTGGATTGGCGGCAGGCCGGGGATGAACCGCTCCTCATCGCCCGCATGACACCGGGGGTCCCTGTCCTGACCGGTGCACGCAGAAGCCTCACCGGAGCGGCGGCCCTCGAACGGTTCGGCGCAGACTGCCTGGTCCTCGACGACGCCTTCCAGCATCGGGCGCTCCACCGGGACATCGACATCCTCCTGGTTGACGCGACGCGTCCCTTCGGCAACGGCTTCCTCCTTCCCCGGGGCCCCCTTCGGGAAGCCCCGGAATCCATACGCCGTGCCCATGTCGTCATCCTAACGGGCGCAGACCGGCAGGTCCCGGAACCGCCCCTCATCAAGACCTTGTCTGTTCCCAGATTCAGGGGAACTCATCGTCCGCAGGCCCTGGTCGAAGGCGATACGGGACGGCTGCGTTCCCTCACGGAACTCCGAGGACAGAGGCTCTGCGCCTTCGCCGGCATCGGCCGTCCAGAGGCCTTCCGCCAAACCCTGGCGGAACTCGGAACCCAGGTCACTGCCTTCAAGGCATATCCCGATCATCACCCCTACTCCCGTTCTGATCTGGACCGCCTGCTCCTACTCGCCGGGCAGAGCGGGACTGACCGGCTTCTTACCACGGAGAAGGACGGGGTCCGACTCGCCGCTTTCCCGGATTTCCTGCCGAAGGTCCTTTTCCTTCGGACCGGCATGGAGATCCAGCCCGCGGGGACATTTACAGAGTTGATTTTTTCCAGGCTTGCGTATTAAGAAGAGTCGGTTCGGGACCCCGGAACGGACGGCAGATAGGGAAAGGGGGAAGGAGTCTTTGGAAGATGACCGCTGAGCGTCTTGCCGACATCATCCTAGCCTGTTTCAGACGGATGCCCACATCGGTGCGTCGGATTCTCTTTGTCGGCCTGTTCAGGCTCTTCTACCATCTGGTCCCCCGTCAGCGGATGATCGCCCTCCATAATCTCCGGCGCGCCTTCCCCGAAAAAACTCTGGAGGAACTCTTCGGGATCGTTCGGGGGGTCTACCGGAACCTGGGGACCGTCGCTGCAGAATTCTTCGACATCCCCCGCATGACGCGGGACAACATTGGCCAGTGGGTCGAAGCGGAAGGGCTGGAAAACTGTTTCAAGGCCTTGGAGAAGGGACGCGGCGTCCTGCTCTTCGGGGCGCATTTCGGCAACTGGGAATTGGAGGCGGTGGCGGCATCGCTCATGATCAAGCCCTTCACCGTTATCTACCGAACGCTGGACAGCGCGCTGCTCGACCGACTCGTCTTCACGGTCCGTTCCGCGACCGGAAATGTGCCGCTCGCCAAGGAACATGCGATGCGAACCATGCTCCGGACCCTCAAACAGAGCGGGATGCTGGGGATCCTGATCGACCAGAACGTCGACTGGTACGAGGGAGTCTTTGTCGATTTCTTCGGCCGTCCGGCCTGTACCACGGACGGGCTGGCGCTTCTGGCCCTCCATACGGAGGCCCCTGTCCTGCCGGGATACATGGTGAGACTCCCGGGCGGACGGTACCGTCTGGTCATCGGTCCAGAAGTGGAGATCGTCCGCACTGGGGACAAGACCGCCGACGTCCTGGTCAACACCCGCCGCTTCACCCAGGTGATCGAGGAGACGGTCCGGCGCTATCCCGATCAGTGGCTCTGGATCCACCAGCGCTGGAAGACCAAGCGATGCCAGATCCCCGCGAGGAGTGAGGTGGAATAGACGAAGATGCTTCCGTTGAAGGTCAGAGGAGGGAAAAGACTTCCCGTAGACGGAATCGAACGAATCCTGATCCGCGGGACGAACTGGATCGGGGACGTGGTCATGACGCTCCCCGCCGTCGCTGCCATCCGGAAGAGGTGGCCCGAGGCAAGGCTGTCGGTTCTTGCAAAACCCTGGGTCGCGGAGATCTACCGCCTCTGTCCCGACGTGGATGAGGTCATCCCCTTCGCCGAACCGGGTCGCCACGAAGGAATCCAGGGAAGATGGCGCCTGGCCGGCGATCTGAGGGCTTGCGATTTCGACGCCGCGATCCTTCTGCAGAACGCGATCGAGGCTGCGATCCTGGCCTGCTTGGCCGGTATCCCCCTGCGGGCCGGATACAATTCCGACGGCCGCGGATGCCTTCTGACTCACTCTGTCCGGCGAACGCGCGAGATCAGTCGGGTCCATCAGATCGATTACTACATCGAAATGGTCCGGGCGCTGGGGTGCGAGCCGGCGGGGAAGAACGTCCGGCTCCGGCCCGGTCCGGAATACGTCGAGACGGCGGCCAGGCTTCTGGAAAAGTTCGGGATAGGGGACCGGGGGGGACATCCGCTGATCGGCCTCGCGCCGGGAGCCGCTTACGGACCGGCCAAGCGATGGTTTCCGGAGCGTTTCGCCGCCGTGGCCGACCGCCTGATCGACGCAACAGGAGCCCGGGGAATCCTTTTCGGCAGCGGCCAGGACCGCCAGAGCACCGCCGAGGTGAACCGTCACAGCCGACGGGGTCTCACCGACGTGGCGGGACAGACGGACCTGCGGGAGGCGATCTCCCTGATCGCCCGCTGCGACCTTTTCCTTTCGAACGATTCCGGCCTGATGCACATCGCCGGAGCCCTGGGCATCCCGACGGTCGCGATCTTCGGATCAACCAATCCCATCACCACATCGCCCGTGGGCGCAAAGAGCCTCGTCGTCCACCACCCCGTGGCCTGCAGCCCCTGCCTGAAGCCGGTCTGTCCATCGGATTTCCGATGCATGGACGGGATCGGCGTGGATGAGGTCTACCGCACCGCGCGGGACCTTCTGACGGACACTTCTCCCGAGAGGAACGCCATCCCTGCCCCTCAAGAAGCAACAAGCCGCCTTGAGAGGAACGATTGATGGAACAGGGGAAAGGCCGGCCGGCCGTCTTTTTGGATCGCGACGGGACAATCAACGAGGAGACGGGGTACCTCGACCGATTGGAGAAGCTGTCGCTAATCCCGGGTGCTGCCGAGGCGATCCGCCTGCTCAACGGTCAGGGAATCAAGGTCGTCGTTGTCACCAACCAGTCCGGCGTCGCCCGTGGACTCTTCGACGAAGCCTTCATCGGAACCCTGCACGCCCGACTGACAGCGATTCTCAGGCAGGAAGGGGCTGCACTCGACGGGATCTACTACTGTCCCCACCATCCTACGGAAGGACAGGAGCCCTATCGTCTCCGCTGCGACTGCCGGAAACCGGCCCCGGGGCTTCTCCTCCTGGCCTGTGAGGAGTTGGGCCTTGATTGCAGCCGCTCCTACATGGTAGGGGATACGCTCTACGACATCGAGGCGGGGGCCAGGGCGGACATACGGGGAATCCTCGTCCGAACGGGCTATGGGAACGCGGCGGCCGAGACGCTCGCCGCTCCCAGGGCGAACGACGGGACCATGGCGGTCCAGCCCGTCCACATCGCCACCGATCTGCTCGATGCTGTAAAATGGATCCTGGAGAGGGACGCGCGTTGAACATCCTGATCGTCAAACTGAGCGCCATCGGCGATGTCGTTCATACCCTGCCGTCGCTGGCGGCCCTGAGGCAATGCTATCCCGGTGCGCACATCACCTGGGTGGTGGAGGAGGCCGCCGCCGACCTGCTTGCCGGGCATCCAGCCCTGGATCGGGTCATCGTCTCCCGCCGCAAGTCCTGGCTGGATCAGCTCCGAAAGGGTCAAATCGCATCACCGGTTCAGGGGCTGAGAGACTTTCTCCGGGAACTGCGTGAACGGCATTACGATCTGGTCATCGATTTCCATGGTCTTCTGAAGAGTGCCGTCATCGTCGCGGCGAGCGGCGGTCGGCGCAGGCTCGGCTACGACAGCCTGCAGGAACTGAGCGGACTCTTCTACAACGAAAAGATCCATGAAGACATGGGGAAGCATGCCGTGGACCGCTACTTGGACTTCGTGCATCACCTCCGCCGTGGGAGCGGGGACCGGGAGACTGTTCCGGAGCGGCCCCCCGAATTCACCCTGACCATTGGCGAGAAGGAAAGGCTCAATGCCGCGGCGCTCCTCAAACGGCATGCGGGGACCCTGGGCATGGAAATCCAGTCCGGGGAGACCAGGACGGTCGGAGCCTTCGTGGCCATCAATCCTGTCGCCCTTTGGGAGACGAAATTGTGGGACGATGGGAGATTCGCCGAGCTGGGGGACCGAATCCGCAGGGAACTGGGAATCAGCGTGGTCATAACAGGCTCTGATGCGGAACCGATCGAGCGAATCACCCGGCGGATGGAGACCCGGGCCGTCAACCTGGGCGGCCAGACGTCCCTCCGGGAGTTGGCCTGCCTCTACCGGCAGGCGGCTCTCCTCGTGACGACCGATTCGGGCCCCATGCACCTGGCCGCTGCCGTCGGCACGCCGGTCATTGCCCTCTTCGGGCCGACGGATCCCGTCCGTACAGGGCCCTACGGTCCCGGCCACCGGATCATCCGCGGCGAGATGCCCTGCATTCCCTGTTTCCGGAAGCGTTGCGAAACCGGAGACTGCATGCGGGCCATCACCGTGGAGACGGTCTTTTCAGCCGTAAAAGAAATCTTGAACGAAAGGAATTTGTTACAGGGGATGGGGACGGGCCAACGACCCGCCAAAGGGGGGAAAGGAGTAGTTGATGGGAATCAATAAGGAGTTGTTGGAAATCTTGGCCTGCCCGAAGTGCAAGGGCGACCTGCGGCTCAACCAGGCCGAAGACGGCCTGATCTGCGAGAGATGCCATCTGCTTTACGAGATACGCGACGACATTCCGATCATGCTCATCGACGAGGCAAAGCCTCTCAAGGAGTAGATAGAGATCTCTGCCGGCCGGAGAGGATATCGCCCAGGACCGCCTCAACTTGGGCGGTGCCCAGGCTTTCGAGGCAGCGGCTGACGCCGCCGAGGCCGTCGCAGCCCTTTTTCCCGCAGGGAATGCAGTCCCTGTCCGATGAAGCGACCACGCGATGATCTTCCCCGGGAGGGGCCCAGTAATGCCACGGCGAGGGGCCGTAGAGGGTGACCGTGGGCGTCCCAACGGCAGCGGCAATGTGGGGAGCAGCGCTGTCGACACCGATGTGGAGAGGACTGTGCCGCAGGACGCCCGCTAATTCCGCCAGCGTGGTTCTGCCGGCCAGGTTGCACGCCCCGGCCGAACAGGCCCCGATGAGGGCCTCGGCCCGAGCTCTCTCGGCCGGCCCCCCTACGATGACGGAGCGGATGCCGTATTCCCGCCCAAGCCAGTCGACGACCTTCACCCACTTCTCCATCCCCCACTCCTTGTAGGACCATCGTGAAAAAGGGTTGACCGTCACCCAGGAAGGGTCCCCGACCGCCGGAATGCCGGAGGTTCCCCGACCTTCCGCCGTGATCCCCGCAGCGGAGAGGATCTCTGCGGCACGGCTGAAAACGGCTGGGGAGATCTGCAACTGCGGGATCGCCGAAACGGTCTCGATCCCAAAGGCGCGCAGGATCTGGAGGGACTGCTCGGCGGCCTCCCTGGCCCGTCTTTCATGGGGGGGTGGCGGTACAAGGTGGGTGAACAGGCGGTTCCGCGGCCAAGGAAGGGAGGGGTAATACTGGGCGGCACGGATCGGCGCCCCCGTCAGAAAGGCCATGTACCCTCCCCGCTCGTCCCCCCTGAGGTCGAAGACGAGGTCGAGCCGTTCCCGCCTGAGCGCCCAAAAGAGTTCGAGAGAATCCCCGAGCGTCTTCCAAAAACCGGCCCCTGCCCCCGGAACCTCAAAAACCTTCGTCGGCCGGACATCCGCCGCCAGCAGGGAACCGTTCCCCTTTCTGAGAAGGACCGAGAGGGCCGCCCCGGGATAGGACTCACGGATAGCCTGGAGCGTGGGCAGCGACCAGACAACATCGCCGATGTCACCCAACTGGATGATCAGGATCCGTTCGGCCTGACGCGGTTTATCGAAGCAATGGGCGATCTGCATGGGCCGATTTCAGGAAATCGGAGACTGGGGGGTATACTCCGGAACGAGTTCCTTAAGCTTCTCCTTGACGGCCTCGGCATCGAAGCGCTCGGCCGCGGCATAGAGACCCGTCAATTGCGCATCCAACCGGGCCATCCATTCATCAGGGGAAGAGGCGGCGTCGCTTCGGGAGGCGGCGCGCAGGACCATGATCTTGTCATGTCCCGTCGGGACCACCCCCTCCCCAGAGGTTATCAGTTCCTCATAGAGCTTTTCTCCCTGCCTTAGGCCCGTGAAGATGATCTTGACGTCATCGGGCTCCCTTCCCGAAAGCCGGATCAGGTCTCTGGCCATATCGGCGATCCTGACCGGCTTTCCCATCTTCAGCAGAAAGATCTCTCCCCCCTCCCCCATCGCACCGGCCTGGAGAATCAACTGACAGGCCTCGGGGATAGTCATGAAGTAGCGAGCAACCTCCGGGTGGGTGACCGTCACGGGCCCTCCCTGTTCGATCTGCTTCAGGAAGACGGGGATCACGGACCCCGAGGACCCCACCACGTTCCCGAACCGGACGGCCATGAAGCGAGTAGGACCGGTCTCCTCGAAAGCCTGCAGGTACAGCTCCGTCACCCGTTTGCTGGCCCCCATGACGTTGGTCGGTCGGACGGCCTTGTCCGTCGAAACGAAGACGAACCGTTCCGTCCCGTTCCTGCGGGCGATCTCCATGATCACACGGCTGCCGAGGATGTTGTTGAACACTGCTTCCCAGGGATTGTTTTCCAGCATAGGCACGTGCTTGTAGGCCGCTGCATGGAAGACCACCTGGGGATGGTATCTCTCGAAGACGTCGGTCATGAGTTTCTCGTCCTGGATGCGGCCCAGGACGGCCCGGCAGCGGTCGAAACGCAACTCGTTGCGGAGCGCCAGTTCAATATAGAAAAGGTTGGCCTCACTGGCATCGACCAGGATCAGGGTCTGCGGCTGAAAGCGGACGATCTGCCGGCAGAGCTCGGCCCCGATCGATCCCCCGCAACCGGTCACCAGGACGCTCTTTCCCTTGAGATACCCTTGAATCTCCTCCATGTCGAGCTGCACCGTCGACCGCCCCAGGAGGTCCTCGTAATTAACGTCACGAAGGGCCTTGATGCTGACCCGGCCGTCGATGATCTCGCCGATGCCCGGCAGGGTCTTGTAGGGGACCCGACAGGCCTTGCAGGTCTCGACGATCCGCCGCATCTGATCCCCTGTGGCGGAGGGAATGGCAATCAGGATCTCCATGACGGCTTCATCTTCGACGATCTTGGCCAACTGGTTCAATGGTCCCATGATTGGAATGCCGTGGATCGAGCGGCCCTGTTTCTTCCGGTCGTCGTCGATGAACCCGACGACCTGATGGGGGAGCTCGTCGTTTTCCAGGATCTCCCGCAGGATCTTCTCGCCGGCAGCCCCGGCGCCGATGATCAGGATACGCTGTTTGCGCCCGACGGGCGGGACAAAGATGACGTGTCCGTTCCGATTCAGTCTCCGGTAAAAGGTTCGGATGACCATGCGCAGGCCGCCGATGAAAAGGAAGGTGAGACCGCCGTCCATGAGAAAGACGGCCCGAGAATAGCCCTGGAAACGATAGGAAATGAGGATGAAGGCCATGATCAGGAGCGTCGAGGTGGCGGAGGCCTGGAGGAGTCGCCAGAAATCCCGGGTGCTGGTGTAACGCCACATCCCCGTATAGAGGCCGAAGGGAAAGAAGACGCATAGCTTTACAAGGGGAATGATGACCAGCAACACCTTGAGCTGGCTGAGGAACGGCTCCTCCACGGAGAATTCGAAACGGAAGAGGTAGGCCAGGGTCAACGAGGCGGCAAACAGGAGCGCATCGCTCAGGAGCATCAGGTAGAAATGGAAATTTTTCAGTTGCACTCTCATGAGGGGTCCACCCTAGTGTAGTGCGTCCAACGCTTCTTTACTTTTGGCCACTTTGGCCAGAAT
>CAYOGU010000164.1:0-8203 GCA_964403345.1 uncultured Syntrophus sp.
AAGAGGCTCCCGAAAGAGGATCTCCCCGAACGAAAATTCCGCATGGAACTCCTGAAGGGGCGGTCCGTCCCCTGCGCCGTGTGACCGGCCGGAAACGGCCCGGACAACCCCCGCGGCAGGGGGCCGCCCGGCCGTTGCGGGCATCCGTAAAAAAAATTGTTGACCCGGCGGATATTTTAGTAGTAAGTGATCGTCCAGCATTTCCCAGGGACCGAGCATAGGTCGTCAATCTTAAGAAACGTAACGGATTCAACACTTTAATTTCGAACGGTTACAGCTCTTGATCAATCGATTGATGCGATCCTCGATCGGGTGAATCGTTTTTGGCCGTTGGAGTGCTGTTGCATTTTCGTTCGTAGGCGGTGATCCGGTTCCGTTTTCACGCCGTTCAGCCGATCAGGCACGAACCGCCCTGCGGGGCGGGTTCCATTTCGAAGCACGGATTTCGAAGCACGGTTTTCAAAGCACGGATTTCGAACTATAGGAAAGTATGCGGAAACGGGCCTCCGGGCATGGGCCGGGGACCCGGCAGGACGGGATGAGAGGGCAGGGCGTCGGCCGTTGCCCGCACTGTTTTAAGAGAATCGAGGAGGCTAAGCGTATGAAACGGATGATGTATGTTTTGACGGCCATCGCCATGGTGATGGCCATGGCGATCAATGCCGGGGCTGCCGAGAAGCTTACAGTGTACACCTCCCTTGAAACGGACGAAACGGTCAAATACATGGAGCTCGCCAGGAAGGAACTGCCCGACCTGGACATCAACATCATCCGGCTCTCCACCGGGGAGCTTGGGGCGAGGATGCTGGCCGAGAAGGACAATCCGCAGGCGGACGTCGTCTGGGGATGGGCCGTGACCGACATGGAGCAGTTCATCCCCCGGGGCATGCTGGAGGCCTACAAGCCCAAGGGGGTCGAAAGGCTTGAAAAACGCTTCGTGCACCCGCAGTTCATCTATGCCGGCATCGACATGTACATCGCCGCCTTCTGCGTGAACACCAAGGTCATGAAGGAGAAGAACCTGCCCATGCCCAAGGGCTGGAACGACCTGCTCGACCCGAGGTTCAAGGGGCTCGTGACCATGCCCAACCCGGTGGCCTCCGGCACGGGGTTCCTCCAGGTCGCCAGCATCCTCCAGATGCACGGCGCCAAGGAGGGCAAGGAAGACGGCTGGGAGTTCCTCAAGAAGCTGGACAAGAACATCGGCCAGTACATCAAGAGCGGGTCGCGGCCCGCCAAGATGACGGCGGCCGGGGAGTTCGCCGTGGGCGCCTCCTTCGAGTTCGTCGTGGCCGAGCTGATCAAGCAGGGCTTCCCGGTCCAGTTCGTTTTCCCGGTCGAGGGCGCGGGGTATGAGGTCGAGGCCAACGCCCTGCTCAAGGGGGCCAAGAACCCCGCCGCCGCCAAGCGGTTCCTGGATTGGGCCATCACGGACAACGCCATGAAGGAGTACGCCAAATTCAAGCACGGCGTGACCCTCCCGGGGATCCCCTCCCGGCCGGACCTGCCGAAGCTGTCCGAGATCAAGCTGTACCCCATGGATTTCGCATGGCAGGCGAAGAACGCCGAGTCCATCAAGAAGAAGTGGGAGAGCCTGTTCTCCAAATGACGACCGCTGTTCCGGCCGCCCCGCCCGGCGCGGGGCGACCGGAATTTTTTCATCCCGTTCTGTATAGATCTCTCAACATCTAAGCGAGGACCGACCATGGGCAGAGACCTCCGATTGGAAAACCTCACCAAGCAGTACGGCAAGCTCACCGCGGTGAACCACGTCAACCTGGAAATCAAGGAAGGGGAATTCATCTGCTTCCTGGGACCCAGCGGATGCGGGAAGACCACCGTGCTTCGGATGATCACCGGCTTCGAAACGGTGACCGAGGGGAACATCGTCTTCGACAACCGCGTCATCAACGACCTCATCCCCAAGAAGCGAGAATTCGGCATCGTTTTCCAGTCCTATGCCCTTTTCCCCAACATGACCGTGGAGGAGAACATCGCCTTCGGCCTGAAGATGCGCAAGATGCCCAAGAAGCGCATCGCCGAGCGCGTGGACGTCATGCTGGACCTGATCGGCCTGTCCGACTGGCGCAGCCTCTATCCGGCCCAGTTGAGCGGCGGGCAGCAGCAGCGCGTCGCCCTGGTCCGGGCGCTCGCCCCGGACCCCCAGGTGCTGCTCCTCGACGAGCCCCTGAGCGCCCTGGACGCCAAGATCCGGCTCCGCCTCCGGGCGGAGATCAAGCGGCTGCAGCAGGAATTGAAAAAGACCATGATCCACGTCACCCACGACCAGGAGGAGGCCCTGTCGATCGCCGACCGCGTGGTGGTCATGGAGGGGGGGAGGTTCCGCCAGGTGGGGCGGCCCATCGATATCTACAAGAACCCGACCTGCAATTTCGTGGCGGACTTCGTGGGGACCTCCAATTTCTTCAAGGGGAAGCGGACCGGCGACGTCGTCGACACGGGCAAGATCAAGGTCAGGGTGACGAAAAACGGCGAGGCCGCCGATGAACCCGTGTCCCTGGCCGTCCGGCCCGAGAATATCGAGGTCTTCAAGAAGCACGAGCTGCCCAAGGTCGCCGAGCCCATGAACCTGTTCGAGGGGCGGATCGACGTGGTGGTCTTCCTCGGCGCCGCCGTCCGGCTCCTCATCGGCATGAACGGCGACGAGATCATCTCCGACATCAACGAGAAGGAGTTCCAGCAGCGGTGCCTGAAGCAGGGGGACGAGATCTATTTCTACATCCCCCCCGAGGCGTTCATGGTGTTTTCGGAAAGGGAGGCCGCCCGATGACGGAAAACGCCCCCTCCCATCCCCGCGAGTCGACCATCTTCACCCCGGACAATATCTTCACCTATGTGATCGTCGCACTGCTGTTCCTGATCCTGGCGGTGTTCCTGCTCTACCCGGTCGTGGACATCTGCCGGCTGAGCTTCATCCGGGACGGCCAGCTCACCCTCAAGAACTACGTGGACTATTTTTCCGAACCCCGGATATTCAGGTCCTTCTACAACAGCATGTACGTCTCGACCGTCACCATGGTCGTGACCACGGTCCTGGCGTTTCTGTTCGCCTACGGCCTGACCCGGACCACGATGCCGGGCAAGGGCTTCTTCTACACCGTCTCCACGCTGCCCCTGATCGCGCCGACCATCATCCAGGCCCTGGCGCTGATCCTGCTCTTCGGGCGAAACGGCGTCATCACCAGGTATCTGCTGGACACGAGCTGGAACATCTACGGCGCCACGGGGATCATCGTGGGGGAGGTCCTCTACTGCTTCCCGAACGCCCTGTTCATCCTCTACACCTCCCTGTCGGCCGTGGACACGCGGCTTGACGAGGCGGCGCAGAGCCTCGGGGCGTCCGCCATGAAGACCTTCTGGCGGGTGACCCTGCCCTCGGCCAAATACGGCATCGCCAGCGCCGCGGCCCTGACCTTCAACCTGACCATCACCGACTTCGGCATCCCGGTGGTGATCGGGGGGGACTACTCGGTGCTGGCCACGGAGATCGTCAACAAGGTCTTCGGGATGCAGCGGTTCGACCTCGGGGCCACGATCAGCGTGATCCTCCTGATCCCCTCGATCACGGCCTTCGGGATCAACTACTACCTCACGCGCAAGAGCTACGCCCTCATCAGCGGCCAGGCCCGGCCCTTCATCCAGCCGTCCCGTCCGCTGAAGAAATGGGGCTTCACGATCTACTCGGCCCTGGTCTGCTCGTGCATCCTGCTGGTCTTCGTCACGGTGTTCCTGGGCTCCTTCGTCCAGACCTGGCCGTACGACTTCTCGCTGACCCTGAAGCACTTCGACTTCCCGTCGCTGGGGGCCAGCGTCCCGCTCTGGACCGACTTCTGGAACCGGGTTCTCGACCCCGGCCCGTTCCGCACCATGATCGCAATCAAATACGCCCCCATCTGGACGAGCCTCATGGTCGCCATCGTGGTCGCCATCCTGGGGGCGGGCGTGACGATCGTGGCGGCCTACATCATCGAAAAGAAGAAGCCCTTCGGCGAGCAGCTCCTCTACGGGCTGTCCGTGCTGCCGGCGGCCATCCCGGGGGTGGTCCTGGGGCTGGGCTACGTGCTGTCCTTCAACAAGCCCTATTTCTTCATCTACGGGACCATCTGGATCATCATCATCAACGTCGTCGTCGCCAATTTCACCCTGGGGGTCCTTTCGGGGACGGCCAACCTCAAGCAGATCGACAAGTCCGTCGAGGAGGCGGCCGTGAGCCTCGGGGCGGGGCCGCTGACCACCTTCACCCGGATCGTCTTCCCCCTGACCAAGGTGGCCTTCCTGTCCACGGCCACGTTCTTCTTCATGAGGGCCATGACGACCATCAGCGCCGTCCTGTTCCTGGTGTCGGCGCAGATCAAGCTCGCCGCGATCGAGATTATCTTCCTGGACGTGGACGGCCGCACGGCGAGCGCCAATGCGATGTGCACGGTGGTGGTGTTCATCGTGGCCGCCTTCCTGATCATCATGAGGCTGTCCACGGGCCGGTCGGCCCTGACCGGGATGAGCGCGTCGAAATGAACGGAGCCGCGGGCGGCATGAAAATCATCGACCCGGACAACCCGATTCCCAAGTACATCCAGATCAGCACCTGGATCCGGGATCTGATCAAGTCGGGAAGGTACGAAAAGGGGGCCTACCTCCCGTCGGAGGTGGAACTGGCCAAAATATGCCAGGTGAACCGGAACACCCTGCGCCAGGCCGTCTCGGAGCTGACCGCGGCGGGGATCCTCAAGAAGGAGAAGGGCCTGGGCACCTACGTCTGCACGGACGTCCCCATCGACATCCGGCACCGGCTCAAGAGCATCTCCAGCTTCAGCGACGACCTCCGCGAGCTCGGGATCCGGGAGAAGACCCGGATCGTCCGCAAGGGCACCGAGGAGGCCAAGGAACGGGTCGCCGGGAGGCTGCTCCTGGGTCCCGGCGGCAAGGTCGTGGCCATCCGCCGCCTGCGGACGGGCGACAAGGTCCCCTTCATCTACGAGGAGAGCTACCTGCCCTACGTCAAGTTCCGGGAGATCCTGGAGATGGACCTGACCGGCTCCATGTACCAGATCCTCTACGAGCGCTTCAATGTGACCCTGGCCAGGTCCGAGCAGACCATCCGGGCCGTGAACCTCAAGGGCCGGATCGCGGCGTACCTGGGCGTCCCGGAGAATTCGGCCGCCTTTTTCATGGAGAGCCTGACTTACGACGAGAACAACATCCCGGTGGAGCTGCTCCACTCCTATTACCGGGGGGACAAATACGTCTTCGAGGTGGAGCTCGGGAAATACCATATCCACGACGGAAGCGCCGACGGCGTGTGAGGGGATTTTGTCCGGCGATGCTGTATATACATCTAAACACCTCACCCGCGGCGGCGCCGGAACCGTCCCGGCCGGCTGCGCGGCCATTCGCCATGACGCCGGCGGGAGAGGCAGGACCCTGAGCCGCCGCCGGCCGGGCCTCCTGTACTTGGAAAAGGGGTTATGATAAAAAAAGGGGAGCAATTGAATATCGGTCGTGATCGAACATGAAAAACGAAAGGAGAGAAAAATGAAACAGTTGAAGGATTGGTTCGTTCCGTGGCTGCTCACGTCGCGGGAGTACAATACCGCCATACTCGACAAGGCATGGGCGAATCCCGATTACGGGCGCCTGATGCTCAACGAAAACCCCATTCCCCCGTCCCCCAAGGTGATCAAGGCCGTGACCGACATCATGTCCAAGGGGAACCGCTACCCGGACAGCATGCTCCGGCTGCGGACCAAGCTGGGGAAGATGCACAACCTGGGGCCGGAGAACATCGGCCTGTGCAACGGCTCCTCGGAGATCATCGACTGCATGATGAGGATCTTCCTGCAGCCCGGCGACGAGTTCATCATCTCCACCCCCACCTTCGAGCTCTTCCCGCCGCGCGCGGAGCTGGTCGGCGGGAAGGTGGTCTCGGTCCCGCTGCGCAAGGAGGATCTCCAGTACGACGTGGACGCCATGCTCAAGGCCATCACCCCCAAGACCAAGCTGATCCTCGTCATCAACCCCAACAACCCGACCGGCATCTTCATCGACGACAACGACCTGATCCGCTTCTGCGAGACCGGGATTCCCCTGTGCGTCGACGAGGCCTATCTGGACTACCATCCCCAGATTCCCTCCAAGGACACCCTGATCCAGAAGTATCCCCAGGTCTTCCTCTCCCACACCTTCTCGAAGGCCTACGGCTTCGCCGGAATCCGCTTCGGGTACGTGGTCGGGACCAAGGAGATGGTGGATGCCTTCAACCGGATGTTCCTGCCCTGGAACGTCAGCCTCATGGCCATGGCGGCCGCCGAGGCGATCCTGGACAACCCGGGCGAGGTCGAGGCCAAGGTGAAGCACAACAACCGCTGGATGGACGTCTTCACCCAGGAACTGGTCCAGGTGGGCCTGAAGCCCTTCCCGCCGCACGGCAACTACATGCTCATCGACGCCACCATGACCGGCAAGACCACGGCCGAGATCCTGGCCGCGGGGCTGGAGATGGAGCGCATCTTCCTCAAGAGCATCAAGCCGATCCACGGGAAGGACGGCTATTTCCGGGTGACGCCCGGCGTGGACGAGGAGAACGAGCGCTTCGTCCGTTTCATCCGGAACTATTTCGGCAAGAAGTAGCCTCTTCGGGGCGACGCCGCATGGAATCGCCATGGGGCGGGCGAAAACCTGCCGCCCCGCCAGGGTTCGGGACCTCGCCGGACCTTGACGGGGAGGCAGGCTCCCGCCGCAGGGTTCCGGGGGAGACCCCGGCCTTTTCCCCTGCCTGCCGGGCCATCGGGTAAAGCAATGCAGATCTACGTTTGTGTGAAACACGTTCCGGACACGGCGGCCAACATCCGGCCGCTGGGGGGACCGCAGTTCGACGAGGCGGTCAAGTTCATCATGAGCCCCTATGACGAAAACGCCCTGGAACAGGCCCTGAAGGTCAGGGAAGGGCGCGAGGGGACCGAGGTCGTCGCGGTTTCGGTGGGCAAGGCGGCGGCGGAAGCCACCCTGCGCTACGCGCTGGCCATGGGCGCGGACCGGGCGATCCTCGTCAGGACCGACGGCTATTTCCTCGATCCCCGGGAGACGGCCCTCCTGATCCGGGAAGCGATCCTCTCGGACGGCTCTCCGGGGCTGATCTTCACGGGGAAGCAGTCCGTGGACGTGGAGGGGATGCAGACCCCCTTTCGCCTGGCGGCCCTTCTGGACATGCCCGTCGCGGTGGACGCGGTGGCCTTTTCCATGAGCGGGACCGGGGGCGAAGAGCTCGTCACCGTCGAACGTGAGATCGAAGGGGACCTCCGCGAGGTCGTCGAGATGAGCCTCCCCTGCATCGTGGGGGCGGCCAAGGGATTGAACCGGCCGAGGTGCCCCACCCTGCCGGACATGATGAAGGCGAAAAAGAAGGAGATCCGGGTCGTGAACCGGATGGATCTGGCCGTCGAGGCCCCGGCGCCGGGGGTGGAGTTCGCGGAGCTCGAACCGGTCCCGGACCGGGGAAGGGGGACGATCCTCCAGGACGGGCCGGATACCATGGCGCGGCGCCTCCTGGATCTTCTGAGGGACGAGGCGAAGGTATTGTAGAAAGGAGCCCGGGGGAGCCCATGGCAGGGATCGGCGTTCTCATCGACGAGCGGGACGGGAAGGTCAAAAGGACCAATTACGGGGTCCTCTCCCTTGCCCGGAAAGACCCCGGCAGCACCGTCTATGCCCTGGTCCTGAGCGGGCGCGGGGCGGAGTACCGGGACGAGCTGAAGGCCTTCGGCGCGGACTGGATCGTCACGGCCGGGACAGCGGGGGCGAACGCCGATTCCGATCCCGAGGCCGCCGGCGCGGCCCTGGCCCGGCTGATCGACGAGCTGGGCCTGGAGGTCCTCCTGGGCCTTGCCAGCGCCACCGGGAAGGACCGGCTGGCCAGGGCGGCCGCGCTCAGGGGAGCGCCGCTGGTCCTGGACTGCACGCAAATCGACCTGGGAACGGGGATCGTCAGGAAGTCGCATTTCTCGGGAAGGACCACGGCGACCCTGCGGATGATCGAAAAGCCGTGGATCCTGGGGATCAGGCCCAACACCCTTCCGGAAACCCCCTGCCCGAGGGAGGCCGAGCTGCGGCACGTGGAGCTTCCGGTCCAGCCCTCGAAGCGCCTGAGGGTGAAGGAGATCCGGCAGGGCCAGGCCAGCGGGGCGGG
>CAYOGU010000165.1:0-8134 GCA_964403345.1 uncultured Syntrophus sp.
GCGACCGAGGCGATGCCGGCGGTCTTCTGGCCCTGGGCCGCCCCCGACGGCGGGGCTGGTCCCTGGGGCTTGGCGGCGAAGGCGTTGAGCATCTCGCCGATCATGTCGTTCAACTGGTCGAGCTCCTTGGCCCCCTGGAGGCTCTGGATCCTCTCCCAGGAGGCGGCGACCTCCTCGACGGTGGGGATCCTCTCCCCGTCGCCGATGATCGTCCCCGGGGCCGTCATCACGGCGGCCCTGCCGTAGTAGCCCACGCCCGCGTTGTAGATCCGGCCCGTGACCGGGCACTTCTCGGAGGCCAGGTAGAGGACCAGGGGCGCCACGAACTCGGGCTTCATCTTCTCGAGCATCTCCGGCGGGAGGATGTCGGACATGAGCCGCGAGGCGGCAATCGGGGCCACGGTGTTGACCTTGATGTCGTACTTGGCCCCTTCGAGCTTGAGGGTGTTCATGAAGCCCACGAGGGCCATCTTGGCCGCGCTGTAGTTGGTCTGGCCAAAGTTTCCGTAGAGGCCGGCGGCGGAGGTCGTCATGACGATCCGGCCGTAGCCTTTCTCCCTCATGACGGCGAAGGCAGGCCTGGTCACGTGGTAGGCCCCGCCCAGGTGGACGTCGAGGACCGCCTGCCAGGTGTCGGGCTCCATCTTGAGCAGGCTCTTGTCCCGGAGGATGCCGGCGTTGTTGATGAGGATGTCCACGGTCCCGTAGGTATCCAGGGCCGCCTTCACGATCCGCTCGCCTCCCTCCACGGTGGCGACGTTGTCGTAGTTGGGGATCGCCTCGCCGCCCAGGGCCTCGAGCTCTTCGACGACCTTCTGGGCCGGGGTCTGCGACCCCTCGCCGGAGCCGTCGCGGGCGCCGCCCAGATCGTTGACCACGACCTTGGCCCCGCGTTTGGCGAACTCCAGGGCATAGACGCGGCCCAGACCCCCGCCCGCCCCGGTGATGATCGCGACGCGGCCGTCGAGCCGGATTTCATCCTTCGGGACCGGGCCGTATTCGAAGACCCCCTGGTCGATGACCGTGTCGCCGGTTCGGGTGTTGATCGTCCGCCAGACAGCCTTCCCCTCGCCGGTCTTCCAGATGAGGGTCCTGATCGGATCGCCCGGGTAGAGGGGCCGGGTGAAACGACAGGCGAGGCGCCGGACGAGCTCCGGCTGACCCGGCGTGAGACTCGCCATGAGGGCCCGGCAGGCGAAACCGTGGGTGCACAGGCCGTGCATGATCGGCCGTTCGAAGCCCACCATCTTGGCGAATTCGGGATCGACGTGGAGCTGGAAGATGTCGCCCGAGAGCCGGTAGAGGAGCGGCTGGTTCGGGGATGGGGCGGCGTCCACGGCGAAGTCGGGGTCGCGCTTCGGGAATTCCACGGATTTCTGGGGGGCCGGCTCGCCCCCGAAGCCCCCGTCCAGCCGGGCGAAGACGGTGATGATGTTTGTGTAGAGCCTCTGGCCATTGGAATGGGTCGTCTCGCTCTCGCCCACGACAAGGGCCCCCTTGGGCCCCTTGTCGTAGTAGTGGGTGATCCTCCCCTCCGTGATCAGGGTCCCCGAGGTGGGAATCGGGTTGTGGAAGATCAGATCCTGTTCGCCATGGAGGATCCCCGCCAGGTTGACGTTCGAGGCGACCCCGACTTGGCGCAGGAAGTCGAAGATCGCCGCAATCGAGAAGCTGGGGATCACCTTGAGGTTCTTCTCGTAGGTGTAGTCGAGCTCCTCGACGCCGGCCCCCACGCCGATCGCGTAGAGGACCACGTCCTTCCAGGTATAGTCCTTCTTCGTCGGGCCGATGGTCTTGCCGATTGCATCCATGTTGAGCGCCATGGTCTCCTCCTTGGCAGGTGTTTGAAATCGATGCCTTGTCCGGATGACGGGAGGCCGTTCACGTCCCGCGTTGGGCGGAACGATTCATCGCGTCCTGACGGGCAGGATCGCGGGACCGGCATCCGGGCCTCGGCTTTTCTATTTTTGTCCGGTGTCCCGACCGCTTTCTGCCGGTCGGCCCGGTTATTCCGCTTCGTTCTGTGTGAAGGCCGGGATGTGGATGAACTTCAGGGTCTCTTTCACCAGGGCGATGTACCGGTCCTTCTCGACCTTGACCATGGGACGGAAAAAACTCACCCCTGCGATGAAGCTGTGGATGGAGTTCATCACCGCCAGGACCTTCATCATGGTCTCGGGTGGGACATTTCGCTTGTCCCGGGCCAGGCCCATGGAGCGGGCGATGTCGGCAGTGAACTCGGGAACGCTGAAGTCGAGGTTCCCCTCGTAGCGGGTCTTGCCGAAGTAGCGGAAGAGGATCAGGTTGGAGATGTCGGGGTTCGCGAAGAGGTAGTCGGTCATCAGGTCGATAGCGATGGCCAGCCGCTCGGCCAGCGGGAGGCCGTGGATCACCCCCTCCACCTCGATGAGCTTCTGGCGGAGGTCCTTGTTGACGTCCATCACGACCGATTCGTAGAGGTCCTTCTTCCCCCCCCAGTGGTAGTGAAGCGTGGAGATGTCGATTCCCACCTCCTGGGAGATCATCCGGGTCGTCGTGCCGTGGAAGCCGTACTCGCCGAAGATGCGTCGGGCGACGGCCAGGATGCGGGCCTTCATCGATTCGGGGTCCCGGCGGGCCTTTTCCAGGGGGGTGGTCATAGGGCCTTCCAGCCTACGATTCAATCATTTGATGGAATCGTAGGCGAAAAGAGGGAAGCTGTCAAGGTGATTTTGATCCGGCCGGACCTGCCGCATGGCAGAAGGCGTAAAATCCCCTTGACACCGAAAAGCGGGATCTTCTATGGTTGTCCCGCGTTACAGCAGGATCTTGACGATCCACGGATACTCCCACCCATCCATGGCCGTTTCCCTCCGGTCGGCGCCATGCCGGCCCGATTCCTCTGTCGGGGGGAGTTCTTGGGCACGGCGGCATTGCGTTTCGCGGCGCGCCGCCATCGAGGGGCGTTCGGCGCCCCGCCGGAAGACTCGGATTCGGACCTTGTCCTGAGAGGAATTGGAGGAGAGCCGTTATGAGCGATCACGCGCCAACCTACGAACAGCTTCTGAAAGACAACGATTCTCTGCGCCGCAGCCTGGCAAACGTCGAATCGGAACTGGAGCAGGTCCGCAATACTCTGGGCAAGGCGGAAAGCCGCTATCGCACCCTTTTCGAAAACTCCCCGGATCTCATCTACTATATGAACCACGAGGGGAAGATCGTCTCCATGAACCGGACCGGCGTCTATCTCATCGACTGTGAATCCGAGGACACGATCGTGGGACAGACTTTCAGTTGTTACATCCACCCGGAGGATCAGGAGATGGTCATGGCGTCGTTCCTGGAGGCCGTGGCCGCAAAACGTGAGATCACCAAGGGGCTGACCTTCCGGCTCCTGAAGAAGAGCGGCCGGGTCGTCTGGGTGGAACTGCACTCCCGCATGAGCTTCGACGGGCAGGGAAACTTTCTCGAAGAGGTGGGGGTCCTCCGGGACGTGACCGAGCGCAAGGAGATGGAGGAACGACTCTTCCGATTGAACTGGGATCTGGAGGAGACGAACCGGAAGCTTCAGGAGGCCTACGCGAGGATGCGCGACAGGCGCGATGTGCTCAGGCAGTCCCGGTATGAGGAAGACATCGGTTTTCTGGTGGATCGGGACGGCCGGATCGAGTGGGTCTCGGAAACGGCCCTTTCGTTCAGCGGAAAGCCGCGGTCCGCGGTAATCGGTGCACTTCTTCCGGAACTCCTGCCCGAGGAGGGCCGCGAGGGACTGCGCAAGGCCATCCGCGAGGCCTGGATGGGCGTTACCTTCCCCTGCACCGTCCGGTTCGCTTCGAAGGAAGGCGAGACGGCGGACATGCAGGTGAAGATGACCCGCCTGACTTCCCTCGATACCAGACGGCTTTGGGTGGTCTTCCAACACCCGGACGAGAGGCCGGTCGCCTGAGCCCCCGGCACGATGGGGAACCCCATCTTATCTTCTCTTCCCCTCCCCGTTCCCGCCTCTTTCCGATTTTCCGTTTAAGGTCGATCTCCCCAAATCAGGGCTGTCGCGTATCCTTTTGGGTCTGTCCTTCGTCTAAAGGGTCAAACAGGGATGGCCCCAAGGGCCGTCGTCACGCAGAAGGAGGGGATTGAAATGCCGTCCATGGGAGATCTCTCAGTGATTGTGGAAGGGACGAATGGGCGTTGCTCCGTAGGGGAGCGGCCTGTTGCGGGGGAGTGGCGGATCCTTGCGGAGCGGCAGGATGACCGGGGAAGGAGGGACCTATGATCGGGTGTTGTGGGGACTGGGCATGGTCGGGCTGGAGTTGGTGGTGGGTGGTGCCGCTGGTCGGCATGGCCCTGTGCATGACCCTCTGCATCCTTGCCAGGTCAAGGAGGGCCGGCCGGGGGTTCTGCTGCTGGCACGGCCGATGGAACGGAGATCTCAAAGATCTCCAGGATGAGATCGGAAAACTGAGGAAAGAAATGGGGAAATAAGGAAAAGGCATGGAGAGGATTCATGGACGAACGGACAAAAAAATTGATCGCGGTGGGGGCCTCGGTGGGGGCGAACTGCCATCCCTGCCTGGAGTACCATATCGGCAAGGCCCTGGAGTTGGGGATCGAACGTGGAGAGATCCTGGAGGCCGTGGATACCGCCAAGGCCGTCCGGGGGGGCGCGACGGCCAGCATGGATGCGCTGGCCTTGAAGATCCTGGGCGGGGAAGGTCCCTGTCCATCTCCTGAAAAACAGGAACCCTGCCGTTGCTGCTCATAGAGGTTCAATGCTAGGATGATGCCATGGAAGAGTTTGAACATGAGGGATGATCCCGGGCTGAGATTTCAGCAGATCTACGATGAGTATCGTTCAAGGATCCTCCGCTATCTGACCTGCATGGCCGGGGAGGGCGAGGCGGAGGACCTGACTCAGGAGGTATTCGTCAAAGTCGGTCGCGCCTTGGAGTCCTTCCGCGGCGAGTCCCGACTCTCCACATGGATCTATCAAATCGCGACCCATGCCGCCCTGGACAGGCGCCGTTCGTCCAGCCGGCATGGAGGCGGATCGTCGCTGCCCCTGGAGGATATCGCGGAGACGCAGGCGGACGGAGACATTCGGACGGGCGAATCGGCGGCCTCGAGCGAACAAAGGGTCATCCGCCACGAGATGAACGCCTGTATCCGGGGAATCATCCAGGCATTGCCCGAGACCCACAGGACCGTCATCATCCTCAGCGAGCTGGAGGGTTTGAAGGACGCAGAGATCGCCGAGATCCTGGGCCTGAGCCTCCAGACGGCCAAGATGAGGCTGCACCGTGCCCGGGCGAAGCTACGCAGCGAGCTGGAGGCGGCCTGCGATCTCTACCGCGACGAGCGCAACGAGCTGGCCTGCGACAGAAAGAATCCGCTGATCACCGACCTTTAGAATGGTCCATCGACGCAGTTGCCCCATCCCTCGCCGTTCGAGGCGGCCGGCCTGCCTTGCGGCTTGGGACCGGTTTTGCGATAGACCGAATTCGAAGCCCTGCTTCGGGTAGCCATTGGGGGCTCAGATATTGGAATCAGGAGATTGCTATGAATGACAAAAAAATAGGTTTTATCGGTGCCGGAAGAATCGTGAACATCCTCCTGGGCGGATGGAAAAGAAAAGGGGTTGTCCCCGATCAGGTCCGAGTCACGGAACCCCACAGTGGAACGGCCGAAAATTTGAAAAAAAACCATCCGGAAATCGAAATGGTTTCCAGAGTTCGGGATTTAAAGGGATCTGACCTCCTCATCGTTGCGGTTCACCCGCCGGTTATGGCTCAGGTCTTGGGAGAGCTCAGAACCGTCATTGACCCGCAGACCCTCGTCTGCTCTCTCGTGCCAAAAATACCTTTCGCAAAATTGAGGGATGCGCTCAGCGGGCATAATAAGATCATCCGCATGAACCCGAACGCTCCTTCGCTTGTCAATTCGGGGTTCAACCCGGTCGCCTTCGGAAGCGGCGTGACGGCGGAAGAAAAAGCCTTGTTTTTGAATCTGATGAACACTCTGGGACACTGCCCCGAAACCAAGGAGGAAAACATTGAAGCGTACGCAGTGATATCCGCGATGGGGCCGACGTATCTCTGGTTCCAGCTTTATCAGTTGATCGAACTGGCGAAAACCTTTGGGTTGACGGAAAGGGAGGCCATGGATGCCGTCAGTGCGATGGCTATCGGCGCCGTCCGTACCATGACCGAGTCCGGGCTGACACCGGAAGGAGTGATGGACCTGTTGCCCGTGAAGCCGATGGCGGAGGAAGAGGCGGCAATCAAAGCCGCTTATCGGAACCGGCTCACGGGAATGATGCAAAAACTGAAATCGTGAGCGCGATGGGGAAGGAGCGGATGCTTCAACAGGGGCATGTTCGATGAGAATATCACCAGTGAATGCAGGACCCTCTTCGCTGCGGTATCCGCACAACCTCAAACGTTACAACTTGTGCCGGATGAAGTTCCTGGGCATTGTTAGATGGGCAGAAGCAGCAGCCAACCAGGTACGATGCTTTAAAGAAAACTTTTCGGTCTGAACCCCTCCCCATTTTTTTCTTGACAAGCGGGCCATATGGTTGTATGATACAACCATGTCGACGAACCGCGAGAAACAGTACAAGGAGATATTCGGGACGATCATGGGGCTGTCCCGGGAGATCCGGTGTTGCAGCCGTGACGAAGCCCTTTACCAGGACGTGACGTTTCACCAGTTCGTCATCCTGGATGCGGTGGCCGAAAAGGGGGAACTGGATCTGGCGGCGCTCCACGGGATACTGTCCGTCGAGAAGAGCACGACGACCCGCCTCATGGAGCCGCTCGTCCGAAGGGGCCTCCTTGTCAAGAACCGGGCTCCCCACGACTCGCGGGCCGCCCGGATCGTCCTGACCGAGGAGGGTCGGGAAACCCACCGGAAAGTCTGGGAGTGCCTGATGGGTTTTTTCGAAAACATCAACCGGAACATCCCGAGAGGGAAGCAGAACGAGGTCCTGGAGGCGGTGAGGCTCTTCGCGGAGGCCATGAGAAAGTCCGCCGTCGAATGCCGCTGCTGCCAGGAACCGCTGAAGAGGATCAAGACATGAGCGATACACGATGCGGATGCGGATCTTTGCCTGGAAGAGAGAAGGTCATGTTGCCATCGGCCCCTGATGCGTCCTGCTGCGGGTCCGGCCCCGCCGCCGGCCCGACGACCCTCCCGCCGTTGGAACAGCCCTTCGTGATCGGGACTGTCGAGACGCCGGCCGGCCCCATTCCCCGGGTTTCGTCGACGCTGATGTGGCGGGATCGTTGGGGGATGGTCAAGGCCCGCTGGGGGATCAACCGCATGGACTATGCCATCGCGCCGGGCCTCTATGCCCTGGGTGACCCGGGTCCAGACTCGAAGGTCCTGGTGAGCGCCAACTACAAGATGAGCTTCGACGTGCTGCGAAGCGCCCTGCCGGGCCGCGATCTGTGGGTCCTGGTCCTCGACACGAAGGGGATCAATGTCTGGTGCGCTGCCGGAAAAGGAACCTTCGGGACAGAGGAGATGATCGAGAGGATCGAGGCAAGTGGCCTCAACGCCGTCGTCAGCCACCGGTCGCTGATCGTCCCGCAGCTTGGGGCGCCGGGCGTTGCGGCCCACGCGGTCAAGAAGCGCTCCGGATTCGCCGTCCATTACGGCCCGATCAAGGCCGCGGACATCCCGGCCTATCTGGATGCCGGCGGAAAGGCCACGGCCGGGATGCGCCTCAAGGACTTCCCGCTTCGGGAACGGGCGGCGCTCATCCCCGTGGAGCTGGTCGAGGCCATGAAGCCTGCCGCGATCATAGCGCCGATCCTTTTTTTGGCCGGCGGATTGGGCGGTCCCGCGGGATTCTGGGCGAAAGCCCTCCATGATGGGGTCTTTGCCGCCGCCGCCTTCCTGATCGCGGTTGCGGCGGGGACGGTGGTCCATCCGCTCCTCCTGCCCTGGCTGCCCGGACGGGCCTTCTCGACCAAGGGGTTCACGCTCGGCGCGGTCACGGCGCTGGTCGTCCTTTTCCTGGGGAGCCTCGACGGATCGGGATGGGCGGGCCGGGTCGGCTGGCTGGCCTGGCTGATGATCGTCCCGGCCGTGACGGCTTACCTGGCGATGAACTTCACCGGCTGCTCCACCTACACCTCCCTCTCGGGGGTGG
>CAYOGU010000166.1:0-8029 GCA_964403345.1 uncultured Syntrophus sp.
GGTGATGTCTCCGTTTCTGAAGTGGAACTTCTTGCTCCAGTCGGAGCGGCTCCCCCCCACGCTGACCGTGCAGTCCACCGACAGAACGCCGGTCCCCGTCTCCCCGACGGTGTTGCCCGTCACATCCATGGAGACGGTGTCTTCGCCGTAGTGTTCCTTGAGGTAGACCTTTGCTTTTGCAATCATGCCCTTTTCATCCATCTTTTCCACTCCTTTTACCGATCCGATCGACCGGCGTCTTTATTGATGGATGCAGGATAGGAAAAACGATCCTCCCTGTCAATGCGATTCTGGCACCGCCGCCTGCTATTCCAGCTCTTTCCCGATGCCCTGCCTTGGCCCTACGGATCTCCATCATGAACTAATTGGAAGGGACAAGGAAGAGCCATTGGACCATGCCTTGTCAATTCGGCGGTTTTTCCTTGTCTCTCCCCTGTTTTCGCCATTATGTCATTGATTATATTTGTCAATCCACAGAATATCGCATTTCTTTCTTGTCATCGTGCCCAAAACTTGCTATTAAGTTTTTCAAAACCGCTACGTCAGGGTCATGAAGAATCGTCACCTTCAAACAACCTGACCTTCAGGTGTCCTTAATCCCGCTGGCTTCCCCTGGCAAAACTCCTGAGACAAAGCCTTGTATCACCACAGGGAGAGGATTGGACTTAAGAAGGGACAAGAAAGGTGAAAGACCATGAACGCTTCGAAATTATTGGCTCTTGTTGGAATGATCACCGGCATAGTTTATCTGACGAGCATGCATTTCTCCTCAGTTCCCCATGCAAACCTGGACGAAGATCGCACCGTGGAGCTTATCGAGTCCCACCTGGACGAAAAGCAGGCCCGCATGCCCCAGGAGGAGCTGCGGGAGGTGGCGACGACCATTTACGAGGCCTGCCGGCGTTATGCTGTCGATTACCGGCTGGTGCTGGCGGTCATGGACGCCGAAAGCAACTTCCGCCAGGACGTGGTCTCCCGGAAGGGGGCGATCGGGATCATGCAGGTCAAGCCCATCGTGGCCCGCGAGTTCTCCGAGGCGGTGGGCATCCCCTACCGGCCGCATGTGCTGCGTGGCACCCGCGCCAACATCCACTTCGGCGTCTATTACCTCTCATGGCTCAGCCAGCATTTTGACAACGATCACGCCGTTCTTTTTGCCTACAACGCGGGTTTCACCCGCGCCCGCCAGAGCATCACGAGAAGCAGCGAACCCAAGACCCTCTACACGCGCAAGGTCATCAAAGAGTACCAGCGCAACTGCTCCCGGTTCCCCGTCATTTGACAAGCAGCCAACGCAAGGCCGCAAAACCCGGGAAATATGAATTAATTCAACGCGCTCGTGGCACTCAACACCTACAGCTTATTGTAGTCAAGATCCTGAGAAAATGCTTACGAGTAGCAGCTTTCATCCCGTATTTAATGGACTGCCGATCAATCAAACTGAACCGTTGATCAAAATCGGAAAAGCGCGGTTAAAGTTCTTTCGGCTTTGTTTGATATACTTATGCCAGGCTGGTTTTGCACGGTGGGCGAAATGGCAGCCTATGGATCTGAGGATCCAATCAGAAAATAACCAGAGCGGGTTTAACATGGCGGCCATTTCAGGAACGAATTTACATTCACTTGAGATTGGGTGGAGTAGCCCCCGTCGTGAACGAACACTCCTCGGTGCATGCCCAGACCACGGTTGAGGCGATTTCGTCGACCAGACCGAAACGTCCCATCGGGATCTTGGAGAGCGTGAAATCGATGTGGAATTGGGCGAATTCGCCGAAAAGCGGGGTCTGCACCGCCGCCGGGGCCACGCAGTTCACGATGACGCCTTTTGGGGCGAGCTCCTTGCCAAGCGTTTTGGTCAGTCCGATGACAGCGGCTTTGGCGGAGCTGTACGTACGGCATTGGGATTTCCCTCTTTGCCGGCCACCGAGGCAATGTTGACGATGCGGCCGTAGCCGTTTTGGATCATGTGGGGAACGACGGTGCGGCAGGTGTAGAAGGTACCGTGGCGGTCGCTCGCGTGCAGACGGAGCCATTCATCCACCGGATATTCCCATGCCGTGGCGTTCATACCGGCGATTCCCGCCGAGTTCACCAGGGCATCGACTTATCGAACGCGTTGAGAGTTGCGACAAATGCCGCCTCGACCGACCCCAGGTTGGAGACGTCCACGGCTGCCGTGTGCGTTTTCGGTGCGCCGAGCGACCGGACGGCATCCGCCATGGCTTTTTCGTTGAAATCCCAGATGGAAACGTTGGCGCCCGACTGGACGAGGCGTCTGCAGATGGCAAGCCCGATGCCGGAAGCCCCGCCGGTCAGAATGGCGTTGCGGCCCTCCATGTCGAGTCGGTTCATGATTTTTCCCCTTTCGATGGCTGGAATCGGCGGTCGGCCGCCCCCCGCCGCTTACGCACTGCGCAGGCGGATCAGACGCACGAAGAGGATCGCGGCGAAGGGCAGGGCGAGGCCCAGCGCAACCTGGGCGATCAGCAGCTCCCCGAGCTGGCTGTAGTCGGCCGGGACCTTGAGCAGGCCGGTCGCGGCGTCCTTGACCTCACGGGTTACGATGAAGATCTCGTTGAGGTACTTGGTGCCGAGCTGGCTTGCCGACAGCGCCAGATTGGTGAACGACGCCATCACAGCGAAATAGGTCGCCTTGAGGTTGGCGGGCGCGGAGTTGGCGATCCAGGCCAGCATCGGGATCATGGAGATCTGGCCGAGAGGCGACTCGAGGGTGGTATCCACGATCACGATGGTGCGCGCATCCACCCACCCGCCGGTCATCGCCGCGGTCCAGTGGTGAAGACCGTAATAGAGGCCGATGATCGGTAGGGAGACCACGAAACCCGCCAGGGTGAGGAAGCCGACGACATAGGCGATCGAACGTTCCGCCATGAAGCGGCGGAACAGGAACATGCCGGCGAGCGTCAGCACGCTGCCGATGAGCGACAGCACCGAAAGGAACTGCTGATCGAAGCCGAGCTCGTCGATCATCCACCAGGTCAGGCCTGCGCCGGGCCCGGGGGTGGCCCGGAACAGGAAGATCACGATCGCGGTGCCCAGAAGGGTTGCGCGCGCCTCCGGCTCCAGGCTGCGCGTGAGCTTGACGATCAGAAAGACGACGATCGCCATCGATCCGGCAAAGACGACCTCCTCGCTGTATGGCATCCCACCGAGGCCAACCGCCAGCGTGAAGGCCACGAACAGGAGGCTTCCCCCCAGGATCCACCAATTGACCGGCGTGGGCTCGCCGCGGGGGCTGAGCATGGCCTTGATCTCCTGGCGGGAGTAGCCCCTCAGGCGCAGGAGCCGGACGCTCTTTTGCCTGATGAGCATCGCGCTCAGTACGCCCAGCACCGAGACCAGCGGGATCGCGAGCGCCATGAGGTAGACGTTCCGGTAGATGAGCGCGATCTCGGCCGGCGGCAGACGGTGCACGCCGGCGAAGAGGTAGAGGTTGATGAACGCGACCAGGACGCTGCCGCCGATGATCGCGACGCGGCCGAGGGTCTGCATCGTCGTGTTCATGAGCTTGCGGGTCGCGGCGTCGATGGGCGCGCCGTTCTCGTCCACACGCGGCACCGCCTCGACGGTCATGGCGTCGGCGACCGCGTCCTGGGTCACGTAACCGACCGGCGCAAGAAGCGTCGAGAGCACGAACCAGGCCTCGGCCGGCATGATCGCGGCCATGGCCGTAGGATCGCCCAGGAGCCCGACCATGATGAGCAGGCTTGCGGCGATCAGCCCGGCACCCAGGTAGATCAATCCGCTCTTCCAGCGCCAGATGAGATCCACCAAGTGGCCGAGCGGCATTTTCAGCGCCCAGGGGATCCCGGCCCAGAAGCCTAGGGCCGCCAGGAACGAGGCCGGCAGGCCCAGGTATTCCTTGACGAAGAAGGTGCCGACGATGCCCGTCAGACCCGAGACTCCGGCGGCCATGTAGACCATGAGCGGGGGCAGGAAGGAGAGCCGCATCTCCCGCCCCAGTTCGAGGATGTTATCGTCTATCCAGCGGTAAACTCCTGTCAACATGGCGCTCCTTGATGAACCCCTGCGGAAGCCGTGGTCAATTCATGGCCCATTTTTGCGCCATGATGGGCGAAAACATATGAGACAAGCTCGATCGATTCAGGTGCTCACTTCTCGTCAATCTGGTTCAGGATCGCCACCGAGGCGCTGGCGCCGATCCGGCTCGCCCCGGCCTCGATCATCGTCAGGGCGTCTGCCAGGGTCCGAATGCCGCCTGCTGCCTTGACGCCGATCCCTTCGCCCACGGTCCTGCGCATGAGCCGGACATCGGCGGGCGTGGCCCCGGCGCTCCCGTAGCCCGTGGAGGTCTTCACGAAGGCCGCCCCGGCCTTGACGGCCAGGAGGCAGGCCCGGGCCTTCTCCTGATCGGTCAGGTAGCAGGTCTCGATGATCACCTTGACGGGCCGGCCCGCGGCGGCCTTGACCACCGCAGCGACGTCGGCCTCCACCTCGGCCTCACGGCCGTCCTTCAGGGCGCCGATGCGCAGGACCATGTCCACCTCGGCCGCCCCCAGGTGGACCACCTCGGCCGTCTCGGCGGCCTTGGCGTCCGGAGTGTGGGTCCCGAAGGGAAAGCCCACGACGGAGCAGACCAGGGGCGCCTCGTCCTTGAGCATCTTCGCGGCCTCGGCCACGTGGATGGGATTTACGCAGACCGCTTTGAATCCGTAGGCGATGGCCTCCATGCAGAGACTCTTCAGCTCCGCCCGTGTCGACTGGGGTCTGAGCAGGGAGTGGTCGATCATCCCCGCGAGTTGTTCCCTCGTGATCTTCATAGGGGCCTCCTTCCTATCCAATCCGTTTTCAAATCTAAATCTTACCGTCCATCCCCGGAGCCGGAAGCGGGATCACAACGCCTTCCCGTTCGGTGCCTGACGGATCGTGCGGAGGTGGCGGACGATCCGGGCCGTGTCCTCGTGGGAGGCCCGGCCGAAGGGCATGATCAGGTAGACCCCTCGGGCCTCGGCGGCCATGGCCTCCGCCAGCTTCATGGCCATCTCCAGGCCGGCCTGCCGCTGGTCCTCGGCGGACCCATAACGGGCCAGGGCCGCCACGACCGCTTCGGGGACCCGGATCCCGGGGATCCGGCCGCTGGCGAAGAACTCGGCGTTCCGGCGGCTCGTGAGCGGCAGCAGTCCCGGGAAGAGCCGGACGCCCAGGGGGCCTGCTCCGTCCTGAAGGCGCCGGAAGTCTTCGGCCGCAAAAACCGGCTGGGAAAAGACGAATTCGGCCCCCGCCTCGATCTTCTTCCTGAGCCAAGCGATCTGGGCCGGGGCAGGCCAGCCGATCGTCGCTCCGGCGCAGAAGTCCGGCGGGTCGGCGATCCGATCGCCGTTGATCATCTCCCCCTCCCGGAGTTTGCGGAGGAGGCGCAGGAGCTCCACCGAGCTCTTGAGGTCCGTGACGCGCTGGGCCAGGGTCCCCAGGGAGCCCATGGAGGGCGGGTCTCCCGTGACCGCCAGGATCCCCTTGAGCCCCAAGTCCCAGGCCCCCAGCAAGCCCGAGTGGAGCTGGAGGAGGTTGGACTGGGTCACGGCCTTGTGGGCGATCGATGGGACCCGGAGGACCTCCTGGAGCCGGGCCGCCGTGACCGTGGCATCCCGGCCGACGGTCGCCCCGGGGTTGTCCGGGACGTCGAAGAGGTCCACGCCCGCGTGGGCGATCTTCTCGGCGTTCAGGCAAAGGGTATCCAGGGAGGCGTTCCGGTCGGCGCGGATCTCCACGCTGATCAGGAACCAGTCGGAGCGCATCATTTCCCGGACGGGGTTCCGCACCGCGGCACGCTCTGGCCGGGCTTCTTCGGAAACGGCCTGGCGGACCTCGACCCGGGCCGAGGGCCCGACCGGACGCCCGGCCAGGAGCGGGACGATCGCCCGGATGTGGCCCGGGTCCGTCCCGCAGCAGCCGCCGATGACCGACACGCCCAGGTCCGCCAGGCGGGCCGCGACGGCGGCGAAGGCCTCGGGAGCGAACTCGTAACGGACCAATCCCCGGTCGATCGCGGGGTTCCCGGCGTTGGGCGAGGCCGTCACCGGCAGGCGCGTCCGCGAGAGGAGGTAGGCGGCCACGTCCACGATGTCGTCGGGATGCTGGCAATTGGTCCCCACTGCCGTCGCACCGGCCGCCTCGGCCTCGGCCAGAAGAACGTCGATCGTGACCCATCGGTTCCGCCCGCGCCCGGTGTGGCCGACCTGGAAGACGATGGGGAGCCCCGTGGCCGCGGCGGCCTTGAGGGCGGCCCGCGCCTCCCGGGGGTCGAAGAAGGTCTCCAGGACCAGGGCGTCAGCCCCGGCCAGGGCGCTGCACTGCTCGCCGTAGACCGCGGCGAGTTCGGTCTCTGGGTAGTCGTCGTGGCGAAGGCCCAGGGAGAGGGGGCCGACAGAGGCCCAGACGAGACAGTCCTTGCCGGCGGCCCGGCGGGCAAGGGCCACCCCCGCCTCGTTGATCTCCCGGCACCGGTCAGCCGCCCCGGCCTCTTCCAGAAAGAGCCGGTTGGCCGCAAAGGTGTTCGTGACGAGGATCCGGGAACCGGCGTTGCGGTAGGCCTCGTGGAGCGCCATGACCGCCTCGGGACGCCGGATGTTCAATAACTCCACCGGGATACCTGCGAGCACCTCTTTCCGGCGCAGGACCGTGCCCACCGCGCCGCTTCCGACGAGGACCTGTTTGCCCAGTTGGGCCAATCTTGCAGTCATCACGACGTTCTCCTAATAGTTCCCAGGAATTCCCTCCCCTTCGATCCTCTCTACCGGATCCGCGCCGGGGCCCCGGTCAGGTAGGTCTCCAGGTCCGCCTCGGTCAGGATCTCCGGGGCTGTGTCCGGGACGCCGTGGTAGAAGATCGTGAGCGCCGGCCGGTGCTTCTCCTGCGCTGCCTGGTCCGTGTAGAAGTGGAACCACCGCTCCGTCTTGTCCCGAAAATCGGTCCGGACGATCTTCAGGGTCTGCTTCCCCCAGAGGGGCGCCTTGACCACCCACTCCCGTTCCTTCGAGAAGGGATCGACCGCCTCGACGCCCAGGAAGTTGAGCGTCGGTGCCGCCGCCTGATCGTGGAGGATCCGGATGTGGACGAAGGAAGCCTCCTCGGTGGGTCCCTTCAGGATGGCCCAGAGGATCGTGATCCCCTGGGCCCGGAAGGACGAATCCGCCCCGTGAAGCTGCATCGTCGCGGCGAAGGAGGGCCTTCCCGCCACCAGGACCAGGAGCAGGGCCAGCCCCGCCACGGGCCATGCCTTCCCTTCCCCAAACACCCTGAATCGCCTCCTCATGATCATTCTTCTCCTAAAATCCCTTCCCTCGCCGAACAGTAAGGCACCGACTCTAAATTCCCTCTCTTCCAAGGATCGGATCGTAGCCCGGAAGCGCGCATTGGAGATTTTTCGGGGCCCCCTGCCCCCTTGAGCGGAACGCCCACCGGGAAAACTGTCTGAGCGCCGAAGGCGCGAGTTTTTTCCCGGCAGCCTAGCGAGGGGATGCTGTGTCGAAAAATATCCAGGCCGCAGAGGGTTACGTTTCCGATCCCTTCACCTTCCCCTTTCCTTCAGGATATGGATGACGCCGGGGTCGATCCCGACGCCCACCTTCTCCCCGACTGCGAAGGTCCCGTGGCGCAGGGGATCGTAGGCCGTGGCCGAAAGTCGGCCTTCCCCCATCTCCAGGATGTAGTCGGCCTTCTCACCCAGGAATGTCCGCTCGGCCACGACCCCGGTGAGGAGCTCGCCGCCGAGCTTGCGGGTCAGCGTCACCGCCTCGGGACGGATGAAGACCTGGATCTTCTGCCCGGCAACAAGGCCGTCCGGAGGAACGGAAAGCGTGAAGCTCCGGCCCAGGAGGGCCAGCGTCACCGTCCCGCCCGTGACCTCGCGCACCTCGGCCCGGAGGGTGTTGATCCGGCCGATGAATTGGGCCACGAAAGCCTCCCTGGGCTTCAGATAGAGCTCCTCGGCCGTCCCGATCTGGACGATACGCCCCTCGTTCATGACGGCGATGTGGTCCGAGATCGC
>CAYOGU010000167.1:0-8021 GCA_964403345.1 uncultured Syntrophus sp.
TGGGGTCTCTACGACGGATGGTCCCGGATCCGGAACGGCGTCGCTTTCCTCGTTTTCAAGGAAAAACCCAAATTCTACGCCCTGATCCTGGAGAAGAACGGCAAGGACTACCGGCTTACCGAGCGGGACGTTTTCGAGGTTTCCTACCGTGACGAGTTCGTCATCAAGGGGGTGGAGTCGGACGTCCTGTTCGGGGGCGGGGTGACGGTGGACGTGGAGGGATTTGCGGGAAAGGACGCTTTGGGCAAACTCCTCAAGGGGATCGATTTCGTGGATCGGGCGGTGCTCACCGGACGCAACGGCGCGGGAGAAGTCCGGCAGGGCGGGTATCAAATCCAGATCCGGTACCAGGGGGAGGTGATGGCCAGCCTCCCGATCCGGGTCCAGATCACCCCCCAGGACTGGTTACGATACGCCCGGAGTTCGGGGAATCAGAAGGTCCAGATCGAGTACCTCAAAAGGGCGATCTCGATGAACCCCCAGGACGTCAACGTGCGAAAGATGCTGGCCTCGATCTATCTGCGGGCCGGCATGACCCAGGATGCCGTGGCCCAATATTCGGAGATCCTGGCCCTGAAGCCCGATGATCCCACGGCCTTGACGGAGCTGGCGAAGGGTTATCTGAAGATGGGCCGGTACAACGAGGCGATCCAGGTGACGACCCGCGCCCTGAAGGCCAACCCCCAGGACGACGAGGCCCATCTGAACATGGGGCTGGCCCTTCTCCAGCAGGGAAACTGGAACAAGGCCATCGCGTCGTTTCAGGCCGCTCTGAAGATCCGTCCGAACAATCCCGTTGCCGCCTTCAAGCTCGGAGAGGCCTACGAAAAGAGCAAACAGTACGCAAAAGCCCTGGAGCAGTACCGGCTCGTCCTGGAGAAGGTCCCCAATGCCGATCATGTGGTCGTCGCCCTGGCCGAGGTGTACCTGAAAATGGGGCAGTACGACGAGGCCATCCAGTGGCATCGGGAGGTCGTCAAACGACAGCCCAAGAATGCCACCGCCTACGCCAATCTCGGCGTGGCCTTCGGGGGCAAGGGGCAGACCAAGGAGGAGATCGAGAGTTACCGGAAGGCCATCGCGCTGAACGCCTCGGATCCCGTCGTCCACTACAACCTGGGGGCGGCCTACGAGAAGGCCAAAAAGGACTCCGATGCCCTGCATGAATATCAGAAGGTCCTGGAACTCAAGCCCGACGACCCGGACGCCACGGAAAGGATTGCCGAGCTCCATTTCAAGGCCAAGCGTTATACGGAGGCGATTCCCCTCTATGAAAAGGCGCTCAAGACCAGTCCGCGGAAGGCGCTCATTCACGGACGTCTCGGTTTTGCCTATGCCGAGACGAAAAAACACGCCCAATCCGTCGAGAATTACCAGAAGGCCATGAAGCTGGGGTCCAAGGATCCCCTGGTCCAGCAGAGCCTGGCCCAGGCCTACCAGCAGACCGGAAAGGCCAGGGAATCCATCGCGATCTACGAGAAGCTCGCTGCGGCCAAACCCACCGTCGAGGTGCTCAATCAGCTGGCCGCCGCCTACCTGAAAGAGAAGTCCTATGACAAGGCGATCCAGACCTACCGGAGGCTGATCGAAATGAAACCGAGGCAGGCCGCCTACTATTCGGCACTCGCCTATGCCTACGGCCTGAAAGGGGATCTGGACCGAGAGATCGAATACTACCGCATGTCCCTCAGGCTCGACCCCGAGGATGACGAGGCCTACATGAACCTCGGGACGGCCTACGAGAAGAAGGGGCTTTACCCGGAGGCCCTGAAGGCCTATACCGCCGCCCACGAGTTGAATCCGGAAGCGGGCGCAGGTCGCAAGATCACGCAGCTGAAGATCCGGATCATGCAGCAGAAGCAGAAATAGCCCTGGAAAAGGAGGTTCAATTCCGTGAAATCCGTTCAAGTCGGGTCCCTGGCGATCGGAGGGGGCGCACCCCTCGTGCTCATCGCCGGACCCTGTGTCATCGAGGATGAAACGAGGACCCTGGAGATCGCCCGATATCTCAAAGCGTTGACGGATCGGCTCGAGATTCGCCTGATCTTCAAGGCCTCCTACGACAAGGCGAACAGGACCTCGATGGACGCCTATCGGGGGCCGGGGCTGACACGAGGGCTGGAGATCCTCGGAAAGGTCCGTGAGAGCGTCGGGATTCCCGTCCTCTCCGACGTCCACCGGTTCGAGGAGATCGAACCGGCCGCCCAGGTCCTGGATGTCCTGCAGATCCCCGCGTTTCTCTGCCGCCAGACCGATTTCGTGGCCGAGGTCGCCAGGAAGGCCAAGGCGGTCAACATCAAGAAGGGCCAGTTCCTCGCCCCCTGGGATGCCGCCCATGTCCTGGACAAAGCCGCGGCGGCGGGCAACCGGAACCTCATCCTGACCGAGCGGGGGGTCAGTTTCGGCTACAACAACCTGGTGGTCGATTTCCGCGTCTTTCCGATCCTTCGGAAGTTCGGTTATCCGGTAATCTTCGATGCGACCCACAGCGTGCAATTCCCGGGCGGGGCTGGAAATGCCTCAGGGGGCGACCGGCGAATGGTTCCCACCCTGGCCCGGGCGGCCGTGGCCGCAGGAATCGACGGCCTTTTCTTCGAGGTGCACCCCGATCCCGACCGGGCCCCCTGCGATGGTCCCAACTCCCTGACCCTGGAGAGCCTCCCGGCCCTGTTGAACATGCTCAAGCGGATCGACGCGGTCGTCAGGGAAGGATCTCCCGAAGATCTTTCGGCGAGGGGAAGGAAGTGAAATCGGGTATGGATGTTCAGTTGCGGAACAAACTTCTCGGGGTGAAGCTCCTGATCCTCGACGTGGACGGCGTCCTGACGGACGGCAGGATCGTCATCGACGATGCGGGGCAGGAGACCAAATTCTTCGACGTGAAGGACGGTCATGGGTTGAAGATGCTGATGAGGTACGGGATCGCCGTGGTCCTGTTGACCGGGAGGCGCTCCCGCGTGGTGGAGCACCGCGCCGCCGATCTGGGAATCACCGAGGTTCATCAGCGGATTCTGAACAAGGCCGAGGCCCTGGACAAGATCCTCGCGGGCCGCAACCTCTCCCCGGATCAGACCGCCTATGTCGGCGACGAGCTGGTCGATATCCCGGTGTTCAAGCGGGTCGGGGTGGCGATCGCCGTGGCGGATGCCGTGGCGGAGGCCAGGGAGGCCGCCGATTACGTCACCCGGAACCGGGGCGGAAGGGGGGCGGTCCGGGAGGTCTGCGAACTGATCCTCAAGGCGCAGGAACGATGGGCGGATGTCGCGGCGAGATACGGATTTCCATGGCCGGAGGCCGGAGGCAGGGATGACGTTTGACCTTTACTTCCGACGGCACGGATGGTATAAAACCGCTGAAGGAGCGGCCGCCCGTTAGGCGGGTGCGGCAACGGGCGGGGGATGAAAAACAGAAGAAAAGCGCTGATCATCTTCGCGATTCTGGGGGCGATCCTCTGTGCGGCGGCGATATGGGGGATCGGCGTCCTGCGGGAACCGGAAAAGGCCCTCCGGAAGGTCATGTCGGACAAGGTCGATCTCCAGGTCCGCAACGTCCGTTATACGGAGGTCGGGGACTCCGGCATGAGGTGGGAGATCGTGGCGGACACGGCCCGCTATCTGAAGACTGAGAACCTGGCCCTCTTCGAGAAGGTTATGGTCAAGCTCGTGATGAAGGACGGAAAGACCTACGTCCTGAACGGAGACCGGGGTAAGTTCCATACCGAGTCGCGGGATATGGAGATCGAGGGGAACGTCGTGATCGAATCCGAAGACAGCGGTCGTTTTACGGCGGATCGGCTCACATACCGGGACGCGGAAAAAAAAGTCGAAACGAACGGACCCGTGGTGATGGAAAGAGGCGGGGTCCGGGTCAGCGGCGTGGGGATGGTCTATACCCTGGGTGAAAAGAAGGTCTCCGTTCTGTCGAAAGTCAACGCGCGCATAACAGGGAAGATAGGGAGATAGGGTGATGCCGGAAAGGTTCTTCAGGATAGGGATGTCTCTTGGGCTCATCGTGGTCCTCATGGGATCGCCTCTGGAGGTTCAGTGCCAGTCGAAGCCCGGCGAGGCGAAGGGCAAGGCGCAGACCGTCAAGAAGGATGAACCGATCCAGATCGTGTCGGACCGTCTGGACGCCTATCAGGAGAAGCGGATGGTCGTCTTCTCCGGCAATGCCGTGGCCACCCAGGGCCTGCGGACGATCAAGGCGGACACCCTGACGATCTTTTACAAGGAGGACAAGGAGAAGGAGAAGAAGGGCGCCGGCCGGACAGCCACCAGCGACGGCGAAGTGGGGAACCTGGAGCGTGTCGAGGCCAAGGGCCACGTCACGATCACGGAACTGAACCGGATCGTGACCGGAGACGATGCCGTGTTCGAGCAGGACATCCAGAAGATCACCATGACGGGAAACGCCGTCCTGCGGGAGGGGACCAATGTCGTCCGGGGGGACAAGGTCACCGTGTTCCTCAATGAGAACCGGGGGGTTGTGGAAAGCGCGCAGAACCGTCGCGTGACGGCCACGATCTATCCCGGCCAGTCGCAGGAAAAGCAGGAAAAGAAACGGTAGCATCCGTCCTTCTGGGCGCGCCATATCGATGACTTCATGGGAAAACTGACGGCGACGGGCCTGATCAAAAGTTACAGCGGCAGGAAGGTGGTCAATCGGGTCGATCTGGAGATCAACCCGGGCGAGGTGGTGGGCCTTCTGGGACCCAACGGGGCCGGCAAGACGACGACCTTCTATATGATCGTCGGGCTGATCAAGCCCGATGCCGGCGCGATTTCCCTCGACGGCGAGGACATCAGCCGGTGCCCGATGTACGTCCGGGCCAGGAAAGGACTCAACTATCTTCCCCAGGAGCCTTCGGTTTTCAGGAAGCTGACGGTGCGCGAGAACATCATGGCGATTCTCGAGACGATGCCCCTGACGGCTGAGGAAAGGCAGGATCGTCTGCGGGCGCTCCTGGGAGAGCTTGATCTGACGGCATTGTCGGAAAGCAGGGCCTATTCCCTGTCCGGAGGGGAGAGACGGCGGGTGGAGATCACCCGGGCGCTGGTCACGGAGCCGAAGTACATCCTGCTCGACGAGCCCTTTGCAGGGATCGATCCGCTGGCGGTCGCCGACATCAGCAAGATCATCGGCCAGCTCAAGCTGAAAGGAATCGGGGTGATCATCTCCGACCACAACGTCCGCGAAACCCTTTCCGTATGCGACCGTGCCTATATCGTCAACGAGGGGACGATTCTCGTGGAAGGGACGCCGGACCGGATCGCCTCGTCCGAGATCGCCAGGAAGATCTATTTCGGGGATGACTTTAAATTCTAAGCCCAAATGGGTTAAGGGTCGGTTGGTCCATGGCATTTGAACTCAAACAGAACCTGAAGCTTTCCCAACAGTTGATCATGACGCCGCAACTCCAGCAGGCGATCAAGCTGCTCCAGCTGTCGCGTCTGGAACTGGTGGATACGGTCAACCAGGAGATGGAGGAGAATCCCTTTCTGGAAGAGGTGACCTCGGACGACGATTCCGAGACCGAAAGCAAGATCGAACCCTCGGAGGGCGATCAGGTCGTTCAGGAGGAGGCCAAGATCCCTGAACGGACCGGAGAGCTGACCGGGGAAGGGGACGGCCGGGAGGAATTCGATTGGGACAATTACCTGGAAGACTACGGTCCGATGGGCGTTACCTATGACCGGGCCGAGGGAACCGCCCCCGCCTGGGACAACCTCCTCGTGGGGAAGTCGTCGCTGACGGACCACCTGATGTGGCAGCTCAGGCTTTCCCCGCTGGGCGAGGACGAGAAGCGGATCGGCGAACAGATCATCGGCAACCTGGACCAGAACGGCTATCTGATGGCTACCGCGGAGGAGATCGCGGCCCAGGAGCGGGTCGAGACGGCCTTCGTGGAAGAGGTCCTCAAGAAAGTGCAGGAATTCGATCCTCCCGGAATCGCCGCGCGCGACCTTCGGGAATGTCTGCTTATCCAGGCCAGGACCCTGGGCGATGTGAGAACGCTGGTCGAAAGGATCATCGTGGCTCATATGAAAGACCTGGAGATCAAGAATTACGAGCAGATCGCCAGGAAACTCAAGACCCCGCTCGAAGATGTCCTGGCGGCGATCCTCATCATCACCAATATGGACCCGAAACCCGGAAGCGTTTATAATGAGGAACGGGTCCAGTCGATCATTCCGGACGTCTATGTCATCCGGAGCGGCGAGGACTACAAGATCGTTCTCAACGACGACGGCCTTCCCAGACTTCGTATCAGCAATTTCTACCGCGAGGTCATGAGCGGCATGAATTCGGGCGAAAAGGCGGAAAACGGAAGGAAGTACATCAAGGAACGGGTCCAGTCGGCGACCTGGCTCATCAAGAGCATTCAACAGCGCCAGAAGACGATCTACCGCGTTTCCGAAAGCATCGTTCGCCATCAGCGGGAGTTCTTCGACCGGGGGATCGGATTCCTCAAGCCCCTGATCCTGCGCGACATCGCCGACGATGTGGAGATGCACGAGTCCACGATCAGCCGGGTGGTGACCAACAAGTACATGCATACCCCCCGGGGGATCTTCGAGCTCAAGTACTTCTTCGGAAGCAGCATCCATCGAAGCGGAGGCGAAGACGTGGCCTCCAAGAGCGTCCAGGAAGAGATCCGCAAGATCATCGGCGAAGAGAATCCCCGCAAACCTTTCAGCGATCAGGAAATCGTCGAACTTCTCCAGAAGTCCTCGGGCATCGCCATTGCGCGGCGGACCGTGGCCAAGTACAGAGAGGTGATGGGTGTCCTGCCCTCCTCAAGGCGGAAGAAATATTTTTAAAAACTCGTTGACATTTCTATACGCTGTCCGTATAGTCCGCGGCTTTGCCGCTCCAGCCGGCCGTTTATCCGGCCGATGCAGGCATTCAGAAAAGGGAGGAAGATCATGAAGATTTCTTTAACCTTCAGGAACGTGGAAGGGGAAAGCTGGCAGAAGGAATATGTGGAGGAGAGACTCGGCAAACTGAAGAAGTACATCGACAACCCCGTCGATGCCCATGTCATCCTCTCGGTGGAGAAATTCAGGAATACGGCGGAAATCAACCTGCTGTCCAACGGATTGAACATCCGCAGCAGGGAAGAAGAAAAGGATATGAATCTGGCCATCGACAACGCCATCGAAAAGATCGAACGGCAGCTCAAGAAACGCAAGGAGAAGATCCGCGGCCACAAGAGTGCCGCCGGCAGGGCCGGGGAAGCGGGCGGCGAGGCCGGCGCCGAGGAAGGGGAGGAATCCCCGGAATCCAAGATCGTCGAGACTCGCCAGATCGTCCTGAAACCCATGTCCATCGACGATGCGGTCCTGGAGATGGAAACCACGAAGAACCGGTTCGTGATCTACCGGGACTCCTCAACGGAGAATGTGAGCGTCATCTACCGTCGCGATGACGGGAAATTTGCACTCATGGAGGTCAGCCGTTGAAGTTTGAAGAATCGGTGATGAGGATCACGGAGATCCTCAAGAAGGAATATGTTCTTGGGGATTTGCAGGCGAAGAACAAGCGGGACGCCCTGGCGGAACTGGCCGGTGTCTTTGCCAAAGGGGGGATCAAGAGCGATCCTGAGGCGATGGTTTCGGTCCTCCTGGAGAGGGAAAAGCTCGGCAGCACCGGAATCGGCGAGGGGATCGCCATTCCCCACGGCAAAATCAAGGGTCTGGACGGGATGGTGATCGCCTTTGGCCGGAGCCGGGAGGGGATTGAATTCGATGCGATGGACTCCAAGCCGGTCCATCTCTTTTTTCTGCTCATGGCGCCCGATCAGTCGGCGGGCCAGCATCTCAAGGCCCTGGCGAAAATCTCGCGGATGCTGAAGGATGCCGCCTTCAGGAAGGCCCTGCTGGAGGTCCCCACCCACGAAGATCTTTTCAGGGTCATTGCCGAAAAGGACGACGAGGTGTGACCGCGCCCGGGACCCGTCCTGTCCCGGTTGATTGGGAAAAACTCCTCCTGCCCGGATGATGAGTCAGAGGTCCGAATGA
>CAYOGU010000168.1:0-8015 GCA_964403345.1 uncultured Syntrophus sp.
GAGTCCGCATCGGCCTCGGAAGAGCTGAACGCACAGGCCAATCAGATGAAGGGTTTTGTGGCTGACCTGGCGGCGGTGGTCGGCGGCGATGCCCACGGACACGTGGGCCGGTCGGAAGCAGCCCCTGTCGAGAAGGCGGTCAAGATCGCATCCCGCAAGGCCGTTGCGAAGTCCCTGCCGACGCCTGCCGGGAAGAAACCCGCTCCGGCGGCCGGCAAGGCCCTTCGCCCCGAACAGGTCCTCCCGCTGGAGGAGTCAGAGTTCAAGGATTTCTAAACAGGAACAGCAATGCGGGTCCTGCGGGACCCGCTGATCACGGTCCGCAGGGGCAGGCCACTGCCCCTGCGGGTCCATATCCCTCCCCCTCTCTCAATTATTTCGCGTCTTAGGCATGAGAATTGCTGTTTAATCGTCCGTCTTATCCACCCCCATGATCGATACGGGGTGAATTGTTGTCGTCATCTTCAAGCGCCGCGGGATCCATAAAAAATACAGACCAGGAGGGGGTATGTCGCTGACAGGTTATATCTTATGGTATATTCCGCAAGGAATCAGGAAAAACCCCGATGAGTTCAGACGAGCCCGCCAGTTCATCGGCTTCACGCACATCGCCTTCTTCTTCCTGTTCCTGAACATGCTCAAGTGGCAGAAGATGGGGGTGAGCAACCTGGCCGTGAGCATGGGCTGTGTGATGGTGCTGATGGCCTTTGCCCCGTTCATCCTTAGACTGACGGGCTCCTTTCCCCTGATGGTCAATTTTGCCATCTCCCTGGTCGCCTGGCATTTCCTCTATCTGCCCTTCAACACCGGCGGGATCTACTCCTCGGCCCTGCAGTGGAACGTCGTATTGCCGGGACTGGCCTTCACCTTTCTGGGGATCAGGGCCTCCGTCTTCTGGTCGACGGCCATGATCATCGAAATTATCGTATTCATCGTGTTGGCCAGTCAAGGGGTCGATCTCAACAGCGCGATCCTGACCAACGATCAGCAATTCCAGGCCCAGGTCGCTAACGTGATCGGTCCGCTCCTGATCCTCTCGATGGTCCTGTATTTGAACCGCAAGGGCCTTCAATATGCCTTGGATAAGCAGGAAGAAGCGACCCGAATGGCCGAGCAGGCGGCCGAAGATCAGCTGAGGGACAAAAGACAGATCGAAGAGATGGCGGAAAAGACCCGGAAGGTCCTGGTGGATGTGGACAGCCACACCAAGGCGCTCTCTTCGACGGCTGCAGAGATTGCCTCCATGGCCGAGAGAAATGCCGAATCTGCCAAGGCCGCAGACAACCTGGTGGGGCAGTCCGAACAGGTGGTCGTGAAGGCCAATGCCTCTATGGCCGGTCTGACTTCTTCTATGCAGGAGATCTCCAACGGCAGCCATAAGATGTCGCGGATCATCAAGACGATCGATGAGATCGCCTTCCAGACGAACCTGCTGGCCCTCAATGCCACGGTCGAGGCCGCCCGGGCCGGCGAGACCGGTTCCGGATTTGCAGTCGTAGCAGGCGAGGTCCGGAATTTGGCCTTGAGGTCTGCGGAATCGGCGCGGAATACCTCCAGCCTGATCGAAGAGACCATCAAGATGGTCGAATCCGGCGAGGCGGTTCTTGTGGAAACCGACAACAGTTTCAAAGAATTCGCCGAACAGGTCGGAAAAACCGGGGCACTGATCCGGGAGATCTCGGCAGGTTCCGAGGAGCAGCGGAAAGGTGTCACGAACATCAACCGGGCCGTCATCGATCTGACGCAACTGATCCATCAGGACGATTGACCGGACTGGGCCGTTGGTCTCAGGGCTTACGGGTACCCTGCACCACCGGATAGTCGGGACGCCCGGTTTTCATCCAGGTGACGATGTTCAAAGCAGCCTTGCGGCGCAGTTCGATTTCGGCCTCCACCGAGTAAAAGGCCGCATGAGGACTCAGGATCACGCGCCGGTCCTTCAACAGGGGCGAGGCGGCGTCGATCGGTTCTGACGGCAGGACGTCCAGACCGACCGCGGCCAGCCTGTGCCTTTCCAGTGCGTGCACCAGCGCCTTCTCATCGATAATCGCGCCGCGGGCCGTATTGACCAGATAGGCGCCAGACTTCATTTTACCAAGCAGGGTTTCGCCGACCAGGCCACGCGTCCCGTCGTTGAGCAGACAGTGGATGGAGATCGCATCGGCCTGCTCAAACAGGTTTTCAAGGGTGACTGGCTGCACATAGGCCGGGAAGTCCCCCTCGATCAGGTTAGGGTCGTGGGCCATGACACGCCCGAACAGGTTTCGGGCGATGTGGGCAAAACGCTTTCCGATACGGCCCAGCCCCAGGATGCCCAGCGTGAGGTTGGAGGCCCTCGGAATTCTTCCGGCGGAGGTAAAGTGCCAGCGGCCTTCATGGATATCGCGATCGTAGCGCACCACGTTCCGCATGCAGGCCAGCAGAAGCGCCAAGGCATGGGTGGCCACTTCGCCCACGCCGTAATCGGGGGAATTGGCGACCCATACGCCGTACCGGGCGGCGGCCTCGGCGTCGATGGTGTCGTATCCGGCCCCGAGACGCGAGCAGATGCCGAGCCCGGGAAGCGCGGAAAAGACCCGATCCGTCACCGGGGCGTACTGGACCAGCATCGCCCGGCAATCGCGCGCGGCGTCGATGACTTCCTGTTCGGTGCGGCACTGCGCCTCCAGCATGTCCATGCCGGCCTGACGGAAGATATCCCGCTCCAGCGATACGTCGAGGAAATCATGATCGGTATACAGGACCTTCATGGGTCATCCTTTACACTTGTAGCTGGTCGGGTGAAAGCTGCCGTGATTGAATTCATGGATAAAACAGAACTTTTTCGTGGCACGAGTATATGAGGCGGGGTTGGCTGTGTCAAGGGGCGTTTGAGGATCGAGTCGGTGGCGGCCACCCCGGATCAGAATTTTGCCTGGTGGGTGATCCTCCCGTTCATCATGGTCATCAGGATCCGGATCCCGGACCACTCGGCCGGGGGAGTCGTGAAGAGATTCTTTTCCAGGACGATCATGTCTGCGAGCTTACCCGGCCGCAGGGATCCGATCCGTTCCTCCATGCCCATCTGGACGGCGCCGGCCAGAGTGTAGCCATGGATCATCTGCGCCAGGGTCGGGATCCGCTCGTCCGGCGGCGCCGGCAAGGGCCGCATGCCGGGAACCCGGCCCGTGGCGACGATCTGCATCTGGTAGAGCGGAGCCAACTCGTCGGGCTCCGTGCCGGGGATGTCGCTCCCGAAGGAGAGATTGACCCCCATCCGGATCAACTGCTTCCAGATGTCGTATTCCCTGGACCGCTTGGATTCCCCGAAGAGCTCCAGGGCGCCGTGCCAGTCCCGGATCAGCCACTCCAGCGTGGCGTTGCCCCCGATCCCCAGCTTTCTGAACCGAGGCAGATCGTCGGGGTGGATGACGTTGAGGTGGTGAATCGTCGAGTGGCGCTTCTCGGGGCCCCGCTTGTTCCGCACCGCTTCGAAGGCGTCCAGGGCGCGCCTTACCGAGCCGTCGCCGATCGCGTGGATGTGAACGTCGAAGGCCTCGGCGTGGGCGAGTTCGATCCACCGGGCCAGGACAGGGGCCGTCCAGCCGCTTTCGCCCTTTGTCTCCGGCCGGTCGGCGTAGGGATCGAGCTGGACAGCCGTGTGCGTCTCCGGCGTCCCGTCGGCCCAGATCTTGAGCCCCGTGACGCGGACCAGCGGGGAATGGTACCTCACGGCCCAGGACCGGAGGCCCTCCAGATGGCGCTCGGCGGTCAGTCCGGAATCGCGGACGCCGTAGACGGCGGTGAACCGGCAGGGGAGCTTTCCTTCTTTCTCCAGTTCCATCAGGAGTTCCAGCCCCAGATATCCCTTCGAAAGATCGGGGGCGTAGATCCCCATGTCGTGGGCGGCCGTGATCCCGGCCCGGGAGAGCATGGGGAGGATCTCGCCTGCGATGTCCCGGAGCATTTCCCTGCCGCCGAAGACCCCAGTGCCCAGGGCGATGTCCCCCCAGGCCTCCGTCCCGACGGCGACTCCCTCGGGGGTTCCGTCGGCCTCCCGGGTGAAGCCTACGGGAGGTCCGGGGTCGGGGGTGGAGCGGTTGACGCCGCCCATCTCCATGGCTCTCGTGTTGAACCAGAGGCTCCGGCCGTCGGCGCTGAAAAGGACGACGGGTTTTCCTGGACAGAGGGCATCGAGCTCCCGGCGGGTGCCTCTTGTGCCTCCCATCATTTCTTCGTCCCAGCCGTAGCCGACGTAGAGGGTCCTTTCCGGGTGCGCCCGGATATCGTCTCCGATCCGCCCAAGGAGCTCCTCCCGGTTTCGGGTGCCCTTCAGCCGGATGCCCCGCTTGGCGAAGGCCCCGGACAGGAAGTGGTTGTGGCCGTCGATGAAGCCCGGCAGGAGCATCCGACCCGCGAGGTCGATCACCTGCGTCCCGGGGCCGACCCATTTTTGGACGGCGCGGTTCCGGCCCACGGCGACGATGCGATCACCCTGGACTGCCACCGCCTGCGCCCATGGCACCTTCGGCTCCAGCGTATAGACCTTGCCGTTGATGAAGGCATAGTCCGCCACGGCCGCGGCCGGCGCGGTTCCGGCACGGGCCGCTGGGGCCGGCGCTGAGGTCACGGTCCTGTGGGATGCGGTAGCCGCCTTCCCTTTTGCCTCGCTTGAGGCCTTGGCTCTGACAGGTGCCTTGGCGCGGCAGGCCCCCCCGTCCGGCAGGCCTAGTGCAGCCAGGGCGGCAAAGAACAGAACCAGCGCCGACCGTTTCAGACTCACGATTTGCCCCTCCTCAATCGACTGCGGCAAAATAGGAATCGCTGATGCCATCCAGCAATTGGAAGGACCGTATCCTGACGGCGAAGACCTCGACACCGGCCTTGTCGGCGAGCGGCTTCAATCGGGGATGCCTCTTCAGCAGCCGCTCCAAGGCTGCCTTGCTTTCGTCCGCGTTCCCTATTTTCCTGAAGTCGCCGTTCATCGTCAGTGCCAGGATCTCTTCTGTCTCAGGAGCTTCCCCCCTCGAGTCGACCAGGAGGCTCACGGTCCCATTGCCGGTCAGGTTTCTGTATTTCTTCGTCTGGCTGTCGGTGATCATGTACACATCCCGGCAGTCATCGTCAACCGCATAGGACATGAGCGAGCAATGGGGACCCTCTTCCGAAACGGTCGCCATGACGCAAAACCTATTTCCCCTGACAAGGGCCTTCATCCTCTCGATCATCCGTTACCCCCTCCATCGTGGAATCGTCGATCCGGACGATAACCTTTTGATTCAGCGTGGTCTTCTCGATGGATACTTGTATCACGGTTGACGTGAGGATGCCAGTGCAGAAGCATGGATAGGGAATGTTTCGTGGTTGGCCCGTCCCTTATCGCCTATTGGAAAAGCGGGACAGCCTGTGCCTTGCCGAAGATTCAGAAGATTCGGAATGCCCTGTGGGTCCCCTGCGGTCGGCAGGGGACGGAAACGTTCCCGACAAGGGGCTGCCCCGGGGACAACGTTTCGGTCCCGGTTCTGCCGGGATGATGGAAAGGGGCCGAAACCGGGACTTTTTTCAAAATCTCTATTGACAACTTCTATATATTGTTGTCAATGATGTAACGCAATACCATATATAGTGTTGCGACGGTTGCGAATCCCCCTATCGAATCTAAGGAGCGATCATCTATGGAGAAAAGTGCGACGAGCCCGGAGATCCCCTGCCTGACGAAGAATGCCGTCACCGTCCTGGAGAGACGTTACCTCAAAAGGGACGAGGAGGGCCGTGTCCTGGAGACGCCGGCCGATCTCTTCAGGCGGGTCGCGGACACGATCGCCGCTGCCGACGCACGCTTTGATCCGCAGGCCGATACGGCCGCCCTCTCCGGGGAGTTCTACCGGATGATGACCCGGCTCGAATTCCTCCCGAATTCCCCCACCCTGATGAACGCCGGGCGGGAACTGGGCCAGCTTTCGGCCTGTTTCGTCCTTCCCATCGGCGATTCCATGGAGGAGATCTTCGACGCCGTCAAGTACACGGCCCTGATCCACAAGTCCGGGGGCGGCACGGGCTTCTCCTTCTCGCGCCTGCGCCCTGCCAACGACGTGGTCATGACGACCACGGGGATCTCCAGCGGCCCCATCTCCTTCATGCGGGTCTTCGACGTGGCTACGGAGACCATCAAACAGGGGGGGACCCGCCGGGGGGCCAACATGGCGATCCTGCGCGTCGACCACCCCGATATCATGAACTTCATCATGTGCAAGGCCGACAAGCGCCAGTTGAACAACTTCAACATCTCTGTGGGCCTGACGGAGGAGTTCATGGCCGCCGTGGAGGCCGATAAGGAATACGACCTGATCAACCCGCGCAACCGTCAGGTTTCCGGGATCCTGAACGCCCGGAAGGTTTTCAACCGGATCGTGACCCAGGCCTGGGAAAACGGGGAGCCGGGGATCGTCTTTCTGGACCGCCTCAACCGCGACAACCCCACGCCCCACGTCGGGGTCATCGAATCGACGAACCCCTGCGGGGAGCAGCCCCTGCTGCCCTATGAATCCTGCAACCTGGGATCGATCAATCTCGGCAAGATGGTGGCCGGCGGTGCCGTGGACTGGAAGCGGCTCCGGGAGGTCGTCCACCTGTCCGTTCGTTTCCTGGACAACGTCGTCGAGGTCAACCGGTACCCCCTGCCCATCATCGCCAAGATGACCTTCGGCAACCGGAAGATCGGCCTGGGGGTCATGGGCTGGGCAGACATGCTCATCCTGATGGGGATTCCCTACAATTCCGAGCGGGCGATCAAGCTGGCCGAGGAGGTCATGAAGTTCATCCAGACTGAGGGCCGCGAGGCCTCACGGCAGCTGGCGGCAGTCCGGGGGCCCTTCCCGAATTTCAAGGGGTCCCTTTACGACCAGAAGGGGGAGCCGCCGCTGCGCAACGCTACGATCACCACGATCGCGCCGACGGGAACCATCTCCATCATCGCCAACTCCTCCTCCGGCGTGGAGCCCATCTTCGCCGTCTCCTATGTCCGCCAAGTCATGGACAACGACATCCTGCTGGAGGTGAACCCTCTCTTCGAGGTCCTGGCCAAAAAGCGGGGGTTCTACTCGCCCGAGTTGATGAAGCGGATCGCCGAGCACGGCACCCTCAAGGACATGGAGGAGATCCCCGCCGAGATCCGGGATCTCTTCGTCACGGCCCACGACATCACCCCGGAGGTCCACATCGGCATCCAGGCCGCCTTCCAGCGGTATACCGACAACGCCGTCAGCAAGACCGTCAACTTCACCAACGGAGCGACCGTCGAGGACGTGGCCCAGGTCTATCGGCTGGCCTACCAGTTGGACTGCAAGGGCGTCACCATCTACCGGGACGGCTCCCGGGACCAGCAGGTCCTCTCGACGGGAAAGAAAGAGGAGAAAGCCCCGCGAGTCCCCGCTGTAGAGGAACCGCGGGTGGTGAAGCGGGAGCGGCCCAAGGCCCTGAAGGGCTGGACCTATCAGATGCAGACCGGCTGTGGGCCCCTCTACGTAACCATCAACCAGGATTCCACGGGCCTCTTCGAGCTCTTTACTACCATGGGGAAGGCCGGCGGGTGCGCGGCCTCCCAGAGCGAGGCCATCGGGCGGATGGTCTCCCTGGCTTGGCGCAGCGGCATCCAGGCCCGGCAGGTGATCAAGCAGCTCCAGGGGATCTCCTGCCATTCCCCCTCGGGGTTCGGCGAGAACCGGATCCTCTCCTGCGCCGACGCCGTGGCCAAGGCGATCCAGACCCACATGGCGGCCAACGGCTTCGAAACGGTCCAGGAGAAGGTCGTCCAGGCCAAGGGCGCCTGCCCGGAGTGCGGCGGGATCGTGGAGCACGAAGGGGGCTGCGCCGTCTGCCGCGCCTGCGGCTACAGCGAATGCCATTGATGCGAATTTGATTCAGGGCAGCGGACTTGCGGCCGCTGCCCGATCTTCCGGAAAGGGTGCGATTCCCCTGAAGTGGAAGGGGGCCGGAATCTCCAGACCTTCCGCTCCGGCAAGACCCTGATCTCCGGG
>CAYOGU010000169.1:0-7985 GCA_964403345.1 uncultured Syntrophus sp.
AAGATCGCGGCGATCGCCTCTACCGTGGCCGCAGAGGCGCAGGGGCCGATCGAGAGGGGGCCGCTCTGGCAGAACATCCTTTTCACCGGGTTCAACCGTCTGGCCTTCCCCCGTGTCCCGTCGATGGACAAGGCCTTCTGGACCGATCCGCGCTGCAACGGCTGCGAGGTCTGCCGCCGGGTCTGTCCCTGCGGCAACATCGAGATGAAGGAGGACAGGCCCGTCTGGCTGCACCACTGCGAGCAGTGCCTGGCCTGCATCCAGTGGTGCCCGCAGGAGGCGGTTCAGTTCGGCAAGAGGACGCCCCGCTACGAGCGCTATCACCACCCGGAGGTCCGCCTTCAGGACCTGACTGCAGTCCCGAGGGTGCAGGGGGGGTAGGCGGATCGGGCCCCGGGGAGGTGCGGAAAATTGGCCCGGAGATGCGGACTTATCATCGAGCCGGGAAGAGGTTAACGACCATTGGGAAGGGATGGATTCAAGATGAAGTATCGCGTCGTCGGCAAACAGGAGAACAGTGCGGACTGCATCGTCTGCGGATTGAAGAATGAACTGGGCCTGAAGGCCGCCTTTTACGAGCTGGAAAACGGCGAGGTGATGGCGATCTTCCGGCCGCGGGAGGAGCACCAGAGCTATCCGGGGCGCCTGCATGGGGGGGTCGCGGCGGCGATCCTGGACGAAACCATCGGGCGCGCCATGATGACGGGCAACCGCAAGGCCTGGGGGGTCACCGTGGAATTGTCCCTCCGTTTCAAGAAACCGGTCCCGTTGAACGGTGAATTGAGGGCCGTCGGGCGAGTGACCCGGGACACGAGCCGGATCTCCGAGGGGTCCGGGGAGATCCTCCTGCCGAACGGAGAGGTGGCGGTCAGTGCCACAGGGAAATTCATGAAGATGGCGATCGACAAGATTACCGATTTTGCCGGCCTCGACTGGAAGGTCACCCCAGGGAAAGACGATCCCACCGATGTGGAGATCTGAAACAATTATTCCTTGACAAGCCCCCTTTGATTAATATATCATATATTACATACCAATTGAGCAGGCCGCGGCCGTCGCGAGGGACATGGGCGGAGATCCGGCCGATCCAAAGGGGGATTTGACAACGGAACAGCACAACAGACGAGCGGAAGTCCCCGGCACGGGGGCGGGACCGCGCAAGGAGGAAACCCATGCGTAGAAAATGCTTTTGCGGATTGATCCTGGCTGTGGTTGGCCTGGCCCTGTCCGGCCTTCTGCCGGCAGGGGCGCAAGATTATCCAACCAAACCGATCGAGGTCGTGGTCGGATACGCCCCGGGCGGCGGGACCGACATGGTGTCCCGGGCCATCGCCGACGTGGCGGCCAAGCACGCGGGGCAGCCCCTGGTCGTCAACAACAAACCGGGCGCTACCGGCATCATCGGCTCGCAGTACGTCTACAGCGCCAAACCGGACGGGTACACGATCCTGGTGGCGGGGGGCAGCGAGACGGTCTCCGTACCCCACTTCAAGAACCTTCCGTTCAACCCCATCACCGATTTCGATCCCGTCATCCGGCTCATGGTCGAGCGCGTCGGGTTCTACGTCAGGACCGACAGCCCCTGGAAGACCATGAAGGACTTCATTGCCGATGCGAAGCAGAATCCCGATAAATTCACCTACGGCACCTCGGGGGTCGGCGGTCTGCACCATGCCGCCGTCCTGGTGACGGAAAAGAGGACGGGAATCCGCATGACCCATGTGCCCCAGAAGGGCGGCGCCGAAAACCTGACCGCCCTGGCCGGCGGCCATGTGAGCGTGGCGATGGCCTCGCCGAACGAGGCCTACGCGCTCGTGCAGGGAGGCCGTGTGCGCTGCCTGGCCCTCACTTCCTTGGAACGTTCTCCGACGGAACCGAATACCCCCACGATGCGCGAGCTGGGATACGATGTCTACATCGACAACCAGAAGGGGTTCGTGGTCCGCAAGGGCGTGCCCCAGCCGATCCGCCAGAAGCTTCACGACATCGTGAAGAAAGCCTGGGACGATCCGCAGTTCAAGGCGAGCGCCGACAAGCTGAAACTGGAGCTCTCCTACCTGAACGGCGAGGATTTCCGCAAGGCCCTCAAGAGCATGTACGATCAGATCGGCGAATCGGTGAAGAAGTAACCTGCCTCCCGGTCGGGGGGATATTCGAATGCATTCTAAGGATGCAAAACCCATGAGTTTGGATCGCATTCTCGGTGTGGGGGCACTGCTCCTGGCAATTCCGGTCGGTGTGGCCTCCTGGGGATTCGGGGTCGGAACCCCCAAATCCCCAGGGGCCGGTTTCTGGCCGCTGGCCATCGCGGTCGCGATGTCCGGGCTGGGGATCTCGCTCATCCTGCGTCCGACTCCGGGCCCCGTAAAGGCGGGCGGAACCTCGCGATGGGGAAAGTTCATTCTCTCCCTCGTGACCCTTGCCTTTTACGTGGTTGCCCTGGAGCCGCTCGGCTACCTGGCGACGACGGCCCTGATGCTGCTGGTCCAGTTACGTTGGGTCGAGGGCCGTTCCTGGCGTTCGAGCTTCGGGATCGCCCTCCTGGCGACTGTTGTTTCGCTGGTCCTTTTCAAGGTCCTGCTCAAGGTTTCCCTTCCCACCGGCGTGATCCCCCTGCCTAAGGGATGGTGAGAACAGAACATTCGTAAGGAGTGACTTTGGATACCCTCGGCGCCCTTGTACACGGTTTTTCCATCGCCATGACCCCCGGGAACCTCCTGGCGGTCCTTCTGGGGGCCTTCATCGGAACGGTGATCGGGGTCCTTCCCGGCCTGGGGCCTACGGCGACCCTTGCCCTCCTCTTGCCGATCACCATCGGCATGGACATGGTCTCGGCTCTGATCATGATGTCCGGGATCTACTATGGCGCCATGTACGGGGGCTCGACGACCTCCATCCTCGTCAACATCCCCGGCGAGGCCGCTTCGGTCGTGACCTGCATCGACGGCTACCAGATGGCCCGCAAAGGCCGGGCGGGTCCGGCCCTCGGCATGTCCGCCTTCGGTTCCTTCATCGGCGGCACTGTGAGCGTCGTGGCGGTCATGCTGATCTCGCCCTTTCTGGCCGAGGCGGCCCTGAAGTTCGGGGCCCCGGAGATGTTCGCCCTGCTCTTCTTTGCCTTCACCTGCATCGGCGGCCTGACCGGGAAGTCCAGAGCGCAGGGGCTGCTCATGGCCTGCATCGGGCTCCTCCTGGGGGTGGTGGGTACAGACGACATCCAGGGGGTGGACCGGTTCATCTTCGGTCAGCTCTACCTGCAGGACGGGATCGGCCTGGTCCCCGTGGCCATGGGGATCTTCGGTCTCGGCGAGATCCTCTACAACATCGAAAAGCGGGAGGCCCAAGGGTCGATCCTGGAGACTCCCAAGAGCCTCCTGCCGACGCGGGAGGACTGGCGGAGATCCGCCATGCCCATTACGCGAGGAAGCCTTCTGGGGTTTTGCATCGGCGTGATCCCGGGCGGCATGCCGGCGGTGGCCTCGCTCATGAGCTATGCCGTTGAAAGGCGGGTCGCCAAGCGGCCGGAGGAGTTCGGGCACGGGGCCATCGAAGGGGTGGCAGGCCCGGAGACGGCCAACAATGCGGCCACGGCAGGGGGCTTCGTGCCGCTCCTCACGCTGGGGATCCCTACCAACAGCGTCCTGGCCCTCATGCTGGCCGCGATGATGCTCCACGGCGTCACGCCGGGTCCGCTGCTCCTGCTCAAGTGGCCGGATGTCTTCTGGGGCGTCATCGCCAGCATGTATATCGGCAACATCATGCTGATCATCCTGAACGTGCCGATGATCGGGCTTTTCGTGCAGCTCCTCCGGGTGCCCTATGCCATCCTGTCGCCGCTCATCATCATGTTCATCATGCTCGGGGCCTATGCCTTGAAGAACAGCGTGGGCGATTTGGTGGCCACGATCCTCTTCGGCCTGATGGGGTATCTCATGAAACGGTTCGGCATCGAGCCCGCCCCTCTGATCCTGGCCTTCGTCCTCGGGCCGATGCTGGAGAACAACCTGAGCAAGGCCCTGATCATGTCCCACACCGGGAGCCCACTCTTTTTCTTTTCGCGGCCCATCTCGGCGACGCTGATCAGTTCGGCGATCCTGGTCCTGCTCTACCCGGTCATCCGATGGGGATGGCAGCGGGCGAAGGGCCGTGCGAGGCAAGAGGCCTGAGGTAAGAGTGCCATGGTCCAGCGGGTGGGGGAGGCGGCTGCGAGCCGCTTCCGGCGGTTTTCGGACTCCTTACGTCGGTTCTAAAAGTGTGATAGGAATCCGAGGATCGCAGGTTGGTGCCAAGGAGGTCATATGACTCAAGAAAATCTGAATCTGGAGCGGTTGCTGCCCGTCCCCTCTCTCAAGGACATGGCGCTGGCGACGATCAAGGAGGCCATCCTCTCCAAGAAACTGGTCCCGGAGAGGATGTACACGGAGGCCGTCCTGACCCAGGAGTTGGGGATTTCGAGGACTCCTGTCCGGGAGGCCCTGATCCATCTGGCTTCGCGGGGGATGATTGTCTACTTTCCCCGGAAGGGTTTCCAGATCACGCCACTCACGGAGAAGGATGTGGAGAACCTCTTCGAGCTGCGGCTTGCCCTGGAGATGACCGTCATCGAGCATATCACGCCCCGGCTCACGGACAAAAGCCTGGCCGAGATCGAGAAGGTCTTGCAGCGATACCTGAAGGTCGTGCAGAAGGGGGCGCCCGTTCATTCCCTCCGGGCCAACCGGGATTTCCATACCTGCCTTGCCGGCCTGACGGAAAACTCGTACCTCATCAAGGCCCTCGACGAGATCCGGGACCTGACCGACCTGGCGAGCGTCCGGAGCCTCGAGTTCGATTCCCGGGCCCTGGAGGCGGCCGATGAGCACGAGAGGATCATTGCGGAGTTGAGGAAGCGGTCCGTGAAAGGGGCCCTCAGGGAGATGGAAAACCACATCCGGATCACCAAGGAAAGGGTCCTGGCGAAGACCCTCCCTTCCAATCCGGCCGGTTGAGTCGGTTCTGGCAAAACGCGAGGAGAGACGTGAACCCGGATCAGGGTCCGGGAAAAATATCAGATCGATTCGGTACGAGAGAGGAGAAAGGAGCACGATGGAGTTCAAGAAGAACAGCTTGAGGGAGAAGATCAATAAGGGTGAAATCGCCCTTGGAACGGCCATGTACACCTTCAGCCCGGCGATCATGGAGGTGGCCGGCTTTACAGGACTCGATTTCTGCCGGATCGACAACGAACATGCCTGGCGGCAGGACGAGGGGGCGGAGAACGTCATCCGGGCGGCGCTCATTTCGGGAATCTGCCCCCTGCTCCGGGTGGATCGGGACAATCCCTACCTGGTCCGCAAGGCCCTCGAGGCGGGCGCCGGCGGGGTCATCGTCCCCCACGTCCATGACCAGAAGGATGCCGAACAGATCGTCCAGGCGGCCAAGTTTCCCCCTTTCGGAAAGAGGGGGTACGGCGGGCTCTGCCTTTCCGGCCAGTGGGGCGTCAACGGGGGGACCGAATGGATGGAATGGAGCAATGCCGAGACCCTCGTCATCCCCATGATCGAGGACATCTCGGCGATGGCCCACATCGACGCGATCCTGGCCACCGAGGGGGTGGACGCGGTCTTCTTCGGGCCGGCCGATTTCAGCGTCTCCCTGGGGCTTCCGCTTCAGACCGGGCACGAGAAGGTGATTGGCAACCTCAGAAGGACGATCGAGGCGGCCGACAAACACGGGAAATTCGTGATCTACCCCGGGGCCGGGTTTCCCCAGTGGGAGACGGTCCACAAGTGCAAGGAACTCGGGGTCAAAGCAATCGAACTCGGCCACGACGTGACGATCCTCCGGGCGGTCTGGGCCAAGACGATCCAGGCGATGAAGAAGGGGGCCTGATGGAAACGTCCCGCGGCGGGCCTTGGAAGGCGCGCCGGCGGTTTCAGAAAGGATATGGCGATGGATAAGACGGTGACTCAGCTCGTACCGGTATCGGCCCTGATGGAATTCTCGGTCCGTTCCTTCAAAAAATCGGGACTATCGAAGAAATATGCGGAATGGATGTCCGACACGCTGGTCCAGTCCGAGCTGCGGGGGATAGGGTCCCACGGGATCGTCCGGCTCCCCTTCTACTGCCAGCGGCTCCTCGTCAAGGGGACCAACCCGAAGCCGAAGGTGGCGGTGGTCAAGAGCAAGCCATCGGCGCTCCTGATCGACGGAGACAACGGCCTGGGCCAGATCATCGGCATCCAGGCCATGGAGAAGGTGATCGCGCGAGCCAGGAGGCAGGGGGTCTGCTTCGCCGGGGTGCGAAACAGTTGCCATTTCGGCATGACCGCCTACTACCCGATGATGGCCCTCAGGGAAGGGATGATCGGCATTGCCGGTTCGAACACGGCGCCCGTCATGGCCCCCTGGGGCGGCGGCAAGTCCGCCATCGGCAACAACCCGCTGGCGATCGCCATTCCCACGGGGAAGCCCTATCCCCTCATCCTGGACATGGCGATGAGCGTCGTCGCCGGGGGAAAGGTCCGCCTCGAGGCCGTCAAGGGGACCAAGATCCCTCTCGGCTGGATCCTGGACGAGAAGGGCCGCCCCACGGACAACCCCGCTGACATGTTTCCCAACGGGACCCTGCTGCCCATGGGATACAAAGGCTTCGGCTTGGCGATCATGATCGAGATCCTCTCCGGGATCCTGACCCAGGCAGCGATTCTCGGGGAGATCAAGCTCTGGTTCGACAATCTGGCCGAGCCGGTCAATCTCGGCCACTTCTTCATGGCCATCGACATCGGGGCCTTCCTCAGTCTGGAGTCCTTCAAGGCGCGGGTCGACGGCCTGATCGACACCCTGAAGTCCTCTCCCCCCATGGAGGGGTCCTCGGGGGTCACGATGCCCGGGGAACTGGAGTATATCAGCGAACGAAAGATGCGGGAGGAGGGGATCCCGATCTCCGGCGGGGTCATCCAGACTCTCGACGACTTCGCGGATCGGGTGCGCATCGCCAGGCTCGCCCGCTGAGGTCTTGCCGGCATGGGGTCCGTCTGGGAATGAAGGAGGCAACAAGGTGAAGCAGAAAATCGGCATGATCGGGATCGGGGCCATGGGAAAGCCCATGGCGCTAAACCTACTGAAGGCGGGCTACCCGCTTGCGGTTTACAGCACCAATCCCCAGGCCCTCAAGGAAGTGACCGGGGCCGGCGGGGAGAGTGCCGGGAGCATCGCGGAACTCGCGGCCGGGGCCCAGGTCGTCATCACCATCGTTCCTGCGGACCGGGAGATCCTCGAGGTCTACACCTCCGAAAAAGGGGTCATCCGCCATGCAAAGGACGGCACGGTCTGTCTGGAGATGACCTCGGCCCGGGGGGAGACGGTCAAAGAGGTCGAGGCCTTCGCAGCCAGTTCCGGCAAAAAAATCCGCTTCATCGACGCCCCGGTCAGCGGGGGGGTGCCCAGGGCCCAGGCCGGGACGCTGACCATTATGACAGGCGGCGATAAGGATCTGATCGACGCCCACATGCCGATCCTCCAGGCGATGGGCAACAAGATCATCTACACCGGCGCCCTGGGAAGCGGCAAATCCGTCAAGATGATCAACCAGTTCCTCAACGCCGCCAACACCTGCGTCGCGGCGGAGGCCCTTGAGCTGGCCCGGCGGATGGGGCTCGACCTGCAGATCCTCTGCAGCGTCGTGAACGAGAGTTCGGGTGGCTCCTGGGTCTTCAAGAACAACGTACCCAAGTTCATGGTCCCCGGGACCTATGGATCTGGGTTCCGCCTGGAACTGATGAAGAAGGACGTCAATCTCTCTGTCGAGCAGGCCCATCGGGACGGCCTCTGCCTGCCCTTCTTGGCCGACGTCTTTGGAGTCTTCCAGGCGATGAGCAACCGGGGCCACGCTGCCGAGAACTACAATGTGGTCGCCGAGTGGGTGAAGATGCTCAACGCCAAGGATGCGAAACCCTAGGATGCGAAAACCCTCTTTCCGGTGAAGAACCCGGCCAATGGGCCGG
>CAYOGU010000170.1:0-7965 GCA_964403345.1 uncultured Syntrophus sp.
CCTCTGGAAGGCCAGCAAGGAGGGAGAACCCTTCTGGGAAAGCCCCTGGGGCCGAGGCCGCCCAGGCTGGCATCTGGAATGCTCCGTGATGAGCCAGCGCTATCTCGGTCCGGCTTTCGACATCCACGGAGGCGGCGAGGATCTGGTCTTCCCCCACCATGAGAACGAGATCGCCCAGTCGGAAGGGGCGACCGGCGTGCCCCTGGCCCGGTACTGGGTCCACAACGGCTTCGTCCGGGTCAACGACGAGAAGATGTCCAAGTCCCTCGGGAACTTTTTCACCATCCGGGACATCCTCAAACAGTACCACCCGGAGGTGCTTCGGCTTTTCCTTCTGCAGAGCCATTATCGCAGTCCAGTGGATTTTTCCGATGCCGCCCTGGCCGAATCCAGGCAGGGGATGAACCGTTTCTATACGGTGCTCGGGACGATCGATGATCTGAACCTGGATGCTTCCGAGGGGGAGGCGACGGTCTCAGCGAGAGACCGGGAATGGATTTCCCAGATTGAAACACTCCCGGAACGGTTTCGGGAGGCGATGGACGACGATTTCAACACGGCCCGGGCGATCGGGTATCTCTTCGATGCGGTTCACCCGATCAATGCCGCCCTGGCCGCAAGGAAGCAACCTGTCTCCCCAGTGATCCTGAAGCGGAGTAGCGAAATCCTCAAAGAGGTTGGGTCGGTCCTGGGGCTATTCCGGGAGACGCCTAGGACCTATTTGAAGCTGGATCGGGAACGCGAGGCGGACAAACGTGGCTTGGTCCCGGCCGAGATCGAAGTCCGGATCGCCGAACGGAGAGCCGCTCGCGAGGCGAAGGCTTGGCAAAAGGCCGATGAGATCCGCAACGAACTGGCCGAACAAGGGGTGATCCTCCAGGACGGGCCGGTGGCGACGACCTGGTCGATTTCTTAGCACCATGGAGACCATCTACCTCGATCACAGTGCGACGACGCCCGTCCACCCGGAGGTCCTCGGGGCGATGATGACCTATTTCGGGCATCACTTCGGAAATGCCTCCAGCATCCACCGGGAGGGGCGTTTCGCCCGCGAGGCCGTCGAGGCGGCTCGTTCTCAGGTGGCGGAGCTGATCGGCGCCGATCCGGCAGAGATCGTCTTCACTGGCGGGGGGACGGAGGCCGACAACCTGGCGATCCTGGGGGCGGCCTTTGCCGAACGGATCGGTCGGAACCATATTATCACCACGGCGATCGAGCACCATGCCGTGGAAAACGCCTGCCGCCATCTCGAAAGCCAGGGGTTTGAGGTGACGTCCCTCCCTGTTGACGGACAGGGGCGGGTGAGCCCAGAATCCGTCGAGAAGGCGATCACTGCAAAGACCTTCCTTGTTACGGTCATGCACGCCAACAATGAAATCGGGACCATCGAGCCACTTCGAGAGATCGGTCCGATTTGCCGATCGAAAAGGATCCTCCTGCATACCGATGCCGTCCAGAGCGTCGGAAAGATTCCTGTCCGGGTGGATGAACTCGGAGTCGATCTTCTCTCGCTGGCTGGCCACAAGATCTACGGTCCGAAGGGGACAGGTGCCCTTTACATCCGCAGGGGAACGGTGCTCCAGCCGATCACCTTCGGCGGCCACCAGGAGGGCGGAATACGCCACGGTACCGAGAATGTTCCCGGCGTGGTGGGACTTGGGAAGGCCTGCCAGATCGCCCTGCGGGACCTGGATGCCCAGAGAGCCCACCTGGAGGGGCTCCGTGACCTCCTCCTCACGAAGATTCGCGAGGGGATCCCCGATCTCCATGTGAACGGCCACCCGAACGAGCGGCTGCCGCATCTGCTGAGTGTTTCCTTTTCCGGGATCTCGGGCGAGGCCTTGGTTCGGGAGTTGGACCTGCGGGGAGTCGCCGTTTCAGCCGGGTCTGCCTGCACGGCCGGATCGACGAAGATTTCCCATGTCTTGGCCGCCTTGGGGATGGAGGAAGCCCTGGCCATAGGGACCCTCCGTTTCAGCATGGGCCGGGACAACACCCCGGCGGAGATCTTGCAGGCCGCTTCACTTCTGAAGAAACTCGTCAGCAGGCGACGGGCGTAGCGCGTATGGACCCGGGATCGGAACAATTCCCGGGAGCGGCGACCGCCCCTCAAACCCCTCCGAGCCCACCATCACGAAGCGCCCACAGGAAGCGACTGAACGGTGCCTCCAATCGGGCCCCGGCCACGGATCAACAGGACATCCGTTTGAGACTCAGTATCCCGCGATGCGGTTGCGCCCGCTCTCCTTGGCGGTGTACATCAGGGTATCGGCGGCCTTGATCAGGTCGTCGAGTGTTTCCATGTCGTCTGTGAGGGCAGCCACCCCGGCACTGATGGTACAGTTGAGATTGCCGATCCCGGCGATGGCTGTGCAACTGGATTCGATCACGAGCTGGATCCGCTCTGCAACTTGGAGTGCCGATTTTTGCGACGAATCGGGCAGGAGAATGGCGAATTCCTCGCCTCCGTATCGGGCGGCGACATCTTCCTTTCGAAGGGCATTGACGATATGGATGGCGATCTGCCGGAGGATCTCGTCACCGAAGCTGTGACCGTAAGCGTCGTTGAACCGCTTGAAGTGGTCCACATCGATCATAATCACGGAAAGGTCCCGATGATGCCGGCGGGCGGCATTGAACAGCCTCCCTCCGGTTTCCCATAGGCTCCTGCGATTGTTCAGACCGGTGAGACTGTCGATGCTGGCCTGATGGGCTTTTTCGGCCGCTTCGCGCGTCTTGCTTCTGAGCAGCAGGAGCGTCTTGATGCGAGCCATCAGCTCGTCCTTCTCGAAGGGCTTGATGAGGTAGTCGTTCGCGCCGACCTGAAAAGCAGCGGCCACGTCCCCAGGCTGGCTTTTTGCTGTCAGAACCAACACGGGAAGTTCATTGATCGGGTAGGAATTGCGGATGATCCGGCACACCTCGTATCCCGACATCCTGGGCATCATGATGTCGAGAAGGACCAGGTCGTAGAGGTTGTTCCTGATCTTGTCAATCGCCTCGAGCCCATTCTCGGCGGCATCGACGCGGTAGTGCACGAGCGACAGATGGTTTTCAAGGACCTGGCGGTTCACCGGATCGTCATCGACAACCAGAATGGTGGCCGTTGTCTGGGGCTCGTCCCCAATGGTTTTGGTCTTTTTATCCCCCAAGGCGTTTGGCGCGGGTGTGACCGATCCGACCACCATCCCGCTCTCCAGGACGGCTGTCTCCTTTGCGTGGTCGGTCCCTCCTTCAGGTGCCTTGACGAGGGTGAAACAGAATTTTGATCCCTTGCCGGGTTCTGATTCGACACGTATTTCACCACAGTGCAGCTCCACAAGCCTCTTGGTGATGGAAAGACCGAGGCCCGTGCCGCCATACTCCCGGGAAATGGAAGGATCCACCTGCTCGAAGGACTTGAAGATGCCTCCGATCCTGTCGGGGTGAATTCCGATCCCGGTGTCCTCCACGCAGATCTCGATATGGTCCGTTTCCTCCCTCGCCGTCACCGTGATCGTCCCTTGGGATGTGAATTTGATCGCATTGCCAAGCAGATTGTAGAGGATCTGCTGCAGACGGTTTTCGTCGCCCCGGACCGGGGGCAATCCCTCGGGGATGGCATTGATCATCGAGACCTCCCGATTCGACCGAGTGGTATCGAGGACCGTCATCACCACCGAGACGATCTGCCGGATGTCGACGGCGCGGGTCTGCATGCTGATGTCGTTGTGCTTGAGCCTCGAGTAATCGAGGATGTCGTTGACCAGGCTGGCGAGCCTCCGTCCGCTGGAAACGATCATCTCCAGGTTGTGGATGGTCTTGCGGGCCAGCGGGCCGGTCGCCCCGGCGATGAGAGATTCCCCGATACCGATGATGCCGTTGATCGGGGTCCGGAGTTCATGGGAGGTATTCGCCAGAAAATCGTCCTTGAGCTTGTCCAGCGCCTGGAGTCTCTTCGTCAATCCTTCGATGATCCGCTGTTCTTGGGCGAAGCGGATGGCGAGCATCAGCGACTGGATGAGGATGAAGACGCTGAACCACAGGGAAAGGCGATATCCGGTGTCGATGACCTGCAGGTAGTAGAGCATGTCATTGTACATGCCCACATACAGAAACACCGATCCGCCGAGGAACAGATAGGAGAGCCGGTTGCCCTGGTGGACGGATTGGGCCATCCAGTACAGGACGATCAGTGAAGAGACGAGGACCACCGCGAGATAGTACTGGAAGACCCAGGCGTAGACGAAGGTCGGCAGGATCAGGACCATGAGCAGATACAACGCCTGAAGGGCCAGAAGCACGTGGACGGTCTTTTCGTGATACTGCTTGCCGTGCAGATAGTGAGCGTACAGGAGGAAGCTCATACAGCACAGGGGGATCGTGAGCGTCACGATCCTGGAGCCCGCTTCGAAGGGAAGGGTGGGGAAGATGTCCATGATGACGGTCTCCCCGGAAAAGATTCCCCGGATGGCAACGGCGATGCAGAACAGGCCGAAATATAGGAGCGCCTTGTCCCGGTTTCTGAAAGCGAACAGGAGGAGGTGATATCCCCCGATAAACAGGCAGATGCCGGCCACGATGGCCTCGAGAGTGAGGACGGCGTAGCGTTTGCCGTACAGTTCGTGGGTGGGGCCGATCACGAAGTTCTGACCGATGCCGGCATGGCCGTGTGCCTGGTTTCGGATCTGCAGAACGATATCGATCCACTCCCCTTCCTTCGAGAAGGGATAAAGGGTCGGCTTGAGATAACGTACCGGAGCATCCACCAGCGTTCCGTGCTGGTCGATGGGTTTCCCGTTGATCCAGAGTCTGAACTCGGTATAGATCTCGGGCGATTTGAGACTCAATTCTTTCCGGGCGCCGTCAGTCCTGAGGAGGAGCCGATAGGTTGCCGAGCCTTTGGCCGGCAGGTCGAGTTCCGGGTACCTCGTCCAGTACAGGGGCACTTTCCGATATCCCGTTGGAGGGGGCGTCTCCCGCACAAAATCGTCCGGTTTCAAGAGTTGGTTCCAGTAGAATGCCCAGTCCCCCGCAAGCTTCACGGCACCGTCCCGGGTGAAGTCCCAATCCCTTAGGTCCATCACACCGTTGACGACGGCAGGGGGGGTTCGGCCGTCTTCCGCCGGCGTGCATCCCGCAAGCGCGGTGAACAGGAAGACCAGTACGATGGATAAACGGATCGTTTTCAAAAGGAGCTACCTCTTTTTTCCATGGAAATCCCTAGCAAATTGGTTTTCAATCTGTTATGACACCCACCATGAGCGCCGAACCGATCAAGGTCCCTTCCGAAAGAGACTGTCACCGGCTTATCTCGGAGATGGGGATGATGGAACACATCGTGGCCCATTCCCTCCAGGTCTGCCGAGTGGCCCTTTTCCTGGCCGATCGGCTCGATCTCCCCGGCCTCAATCGGGAACTGATCCAGGCCGCGGCTCTCCTGCACGACATCACCAAGACACGGAGTTTCAGGACCCAGGAAGCCCACGCCGAAACGGGGGCGCACCTGCTGGCCGGGCTCGGTTACCCGGAGGTCGGCCACATCGTTGGCCAGCATGTCCGCCTGAACCGCTATGTTGCCGAGTCCGTTCCGACGGAGGCGGAAATCGTTAACTATGCGGACAAGAGGGTCCTCCACGATCGGATCGTATCCCTCGGCGAACGGATGGGGTACATCCTGGAGCGTTATGGTCAAGAGCCGGATCGAAAGCGGCACATCCTGCTTCTCTGGGAAAAAACCCGGGAATTGGAAGGGCGCCTTTTCAGCAGGCTGCCCTTCGGCCCGGATGAACTCAGCCGCTTGCTTTCCGCGGAGGTTCCTGGTCCGACTTTATGCGGCCATGAGGCTCCCTCCTGAACTTCTGGCCGTCTTTCCCCAGTTTCAGGACATACTCGATACACGGGATCATCTCCGATTCGTGATGGGTGACATAGACCAATCCCGTGGAGGTCTGACGGCCGATTCCCTCCATCAGGGCCAGCACCATCTCCCGATTTGCCCGATCCAGACCCTGACAGGGTTCGTCGAGGATCAGAAGCTCTGGTGACTTGACCATGGCCCGGGCGACCAGGGTCAGTCGCTTCTCACCGTAGGAAAGGCGGTTGAAGGACTTGTCCGCCCGGTCGGCCATGCCGATGCAGGCCAGCCATTGGTCGGCAAGTTCCATCTGTTCGGGGGTTGCCTTCTTGTACAGGCCGATGGAATCGAAGAATCCGGACAAGACCGCTTCCCGAACGGTGACCGGCTGACGGTATTGAATCTGGAGTTCCGGAGAGACCAAGCCGATCCTCCGCCGGATATCCCAGATGCTTTCCCCTTCTCCCCGCCTTTTCCCGAAGAGGATCACTTCATTGGCGTAGACCTGCAGGTTGTCCCCGGTAATCAGGGCCAGGAGGGTCGATTTCCCGGAGCCGTTGGGACCGACCACCGCCCATTTTTCACCGCGACGGACGCTCCAGGTCAGGTGGTCGAGAACGGTGAGTTCCCCATAGGCCACATGGATGTTTTTCATGTCCACCAGCAGATCCGCATCTGCGGCTGCCGCAGCAGCGGTCGTTACTGGGATCGGCCGGGGAAGGGGCGGCAGGGTGTCGGCGGTCCGGGCGAAAGGCCGGATGGCCTCCGGCGTCAGGACCTCCTCCCGCAATCCGGCATGGATCACGCGGCCATCACGGATGATGAGGACGTGGGAGATCCCCGGGATGATCTCTTCCAGGCGCTGCGTGACGAGGATGATCTGGGTCCCCCGGGTCATCAATCCGGTAATGGCCCCTGCCAGGGATTCCCGGCTTGCTACGTCGAGGCCTGCAAAAGGCTCGTCGAGGATCAGGAGCTTGGGGGATAGCAACAGGGCGCGGGTGATCAGGATCTTCCGGATTTCGCCGTTCGAAAGGGCACGGAGGCTCCGGTTCAGCAGGGGACAAACCCCCATGACGTCGTTGAGGTCATTGAGGGCTTCCCGGGCGTCGTCGCCCAGCCCAAGCGTCTCGGCGGCGGTGAGGGCGTGACCCCTTCCCCCGCTGAAAAAGCGGGCTTCCTCGAGGCGATCTTCGCGAAGGAGAATCTCTTCCTGCAGCTCGAAGGAGAGGTATCCGATCCTCTCGCCACAGGACTCCGGGACATGGCGGGTCATCTTGCCACGGACATAGGGGACATCCCCTTTGACCGCCCTGGCCAGGACCGATTTTCCGGAACCGTTCGGTCCCAGGATCACCCAGTTTTGGCCCTCACGGATCTCCCAGGATGTGCCGGCCAGGAGCATCGTGTCTCCCTTCCGGAGCGTGATGCCTTGCATCGTGATGAGCGGGTTTCCACCGACCGGGACAAGCTGATCCAATGGGTTGTAATCCTCCAGATCTTCTGTTAGAGTGCCCCGACGAGCGATGCCGGGCGCATGCCGCCTATGGATAGCAGAAAACGTGAAAAATGCCAGTATTTTCTTGGGGCTCATCTCGGGCTGGGGCAAGTGGAGTTCACTGTTGCTTTTCACGAGAGGGTGTTTCGGGAGAGGAGGGACCGGCTTCCTTTCCTTCGGTGAGTGGGAGCTGGGGAGGTCGAGGCATGTTGGAGGAACGGGTGGTGTATCTGGATGGGGAATATGTCCCCTGGGGCGAGGCGAAGGTCCACATCATGTCTCATAGCCTTGGCCGGGGGTCGGCCATCTTCGAGGTGATCGGATTTCATGATACCCTGATCGGTCCGGCGGTCTTCCGTTTGGACGAGCATGTCCTGCGTTTCCAGAAAACTGCCGCCCTTCTGGACATGGAGCTTCCCATTCCCCCTGGGGCCATCTCGGAGGCGATTCTCGAAACGGTGCGACGCAATAGGCTCCGTCAGGGGACGATCAAGATGATCGGCTACTATCCGGAAGTCGCCTTCGACATCCTTCCCCCGCAGAAGAGATTTCAGATAGCTGTTTTTGTCTATGACAAGCACGAGGATATCGTCGGTGCACGGCCGCTTCCTGATGGGGGAGTGAGCGCCTG
>CAYOGU010000171.1:0-7921 GCA_964403345.1 uncultured Syntrophus sp.
TGAAGTCGCAGTGGTGGCATTTCAAGAGGTCCTCGGTCGCATGGAGGGTGAGGGCGATGTCACAATTCGGACAGGTAAAGGTGTGACCGCAGTCGGGGCAGAAGAGAAAGGTGTGGAATCCCCGCCGGTTGAGAAAGAGAAGGGCCTGCTTTCGCCTTTCCAGGGTCTCCCGGATTGCGTCAATCATGGGGCGGGAGAGCAGGGGCGTCAGCCCCTGCTCGTCCCTCTGAAACCGCATGTCCACTGCCTCCACCGTGGGAAGGGGCCGGTCGTCGATCCGGGTGGGGAGGGTGAGATGGCGGTACCGGCCCTCGGTGGCATGGAAGTAGCTCTGGATGGACGGCGTGGCGGAACCGAGGATCACCGTCGCTTCGGACAGGCGGCCCCTCACCAGGGCCAGGTCACGGGCGTTGTATCGGAGCCTGTCTTCCTGCTTGTACGAGGAATCGTGCTCCTCGTCGACGATGATCAGGCGGAGGTTGCGCACGGGCGCGAAGAGGGCCGATCGGGCGCCGACTATGATCCGGGCCTCCCCACGCCGGATCCGCCGCCACTGATCGTACCGGGCGCCCTGGGGGATGCCGCTGTGGAGAACGGCGATCTCTCCTTCCGGGAAACGGCCGCAGATGCGCGTCAGAAGCTGCGCCGTCAGGGAGATCTCCGGGACCAAATAGATGACGCCGCCGCCTTCCCGGAGCACTTCGGAGACGGCCCTGAGATAGATCTCGGTCTTGCCGCTTCCCGTCACGCCGTGGAGGAGGCAGGGGGAGTACCTCCCGCTTGTCATGCATCTCAGGATCTCATCAAGGGCTGTGGCTTGTGCTCCGTTCAGGACGATGCCGTTTCCCTTGCGTCCGATCTCCGCGAGAGGGCCGAAGGGACGGAGGACCTCCTTGGCATAGAGACGGACGACCCCCTTGACCTCAAGCCTTTGGAGGGATGCGGCCGCGTTCTTGACGCGGGTGTTCAGCGCTCCGACCGGCAGGTCGCCCTCCCCGAGGGACGCCACGATGGCCTGTTGCTTGGCTGTGAGGGCTGCGCTGGGGGAGATTGCCCGGTTCAGGTGGACCCATCGCTCCTTTTTCACCCGTACCGCCGGCCGGTTCAGCCTTTCCTCGGAAACGACGAGGCCCTCTGTCTCAAGAAGACGGAGCTCGCCGTAGATGTCCTTTTTCCCCATTGCCTTGCGGAGCCGTTTGAGGGAAAGACCCTCCGGGCATTGGCCGAGCCGGTGCATGACCTCTCTCTGCACGACGGAGAGCCGCCGATCGGGACCGGCGGCCTTTCCGGAGAGGCGAAGCCAGCGATCGCTCCGGACATCGATTCCCCCAGGGAGGATCTCACCCAGGACCATGCCAAGGGGATGGAGGTAGTAACGGGATACCCATTCGTATAAACCCAGTTCGTCCGGATCGAAAAGGGGCTCTGGATCAGGGATATCAAGGATTTCACGGAGTTCCTGGTCATTAGGGGCCTCGGCCTGGATCTCCAGGATGAAACCGGTCATCTTCCGCTTTCCAAAGGGGACGAGGACCCTTTTGCCCGGGACGACCGCTGGGGCGAGGGATTCAGGGACGGTATAGGTAAAGGTCTTCGAAGAAGGGATCTGGATGGCAACCCTGACAAGCATCCGGCATGGTCCTGAGAAACCCCCCTTGGGTCCTCCCGTGCCGGGGGAATCAGGGGGATCGGAAGGCAACCGCGTCGCCTAGCGGAGGGGCTGCGGTCATTCCCCTTTGAGCTTCTCCATCTTTTCCTGCTTCATCTTGCAGTCGATGCAGAGTGTGGTCACGGGTCTTGCCATGAGCCGTTTCTCGGAGATCGGTCCGCCGCAGACTTCGCAGATGCCGAAGACGCCGTCGTCCATCCGTTTGATGGCCTCCTGCATCTTGATGATCAGTTTTCTCTCCCGGTCCCGAATCCGCAACTCGAAGTTGCGGTCCGATTCAAGGGAAGCCCTGTCGTTAGGATCGGGGTAGTTCTCCTTGGTACCGCTGGTCATCTCCGACACGGTCTTTCCCGCCTCATCCAGAAGCTCGTTGATCTTCTGGGTCAGCATGTACCTGAAGAATTCGATCTTTTCGGGTTTCATCGTCGCTGCTTTCGACACCGTCCTCACCATCCTCTATCATGATGCAGATTTGGGGAAACCCTCTTACATGATGCTGGGAAATTTGTAAAGAAAAAAATGTGCGAACGGTGAGAAATTTACCCCTTTCCGTAAACTTGAAGGATCTTCTCGACGATGTTGGAGGTGGAAGCCCCTTCGGTCATGGGGATCAGGACGACCCTTCCTCCCCATGACTTTACCGCCTCTCCCCCCACGACGGCCTCCTCCATCCAGTCCCCTCCCTTGATCAGGACGTCCGGGCGGAGCAGTTCGATAAGCTCCAGAGGTGTTGATTCGTCGAATATTGTCACGTAATCAACGACTTCCAGAGATGCAACGACCTCTGCCCGCTCCTGCTCGGGGACCAGCGGCCGTTTCGGTCCCTTGATCGCCCGGACGGAGGCATCGCTGTTGAGGGCCAGGATCAGGAGGTCCCCCTGTTTGCGGGCTTCACGCAGGTACTGGCAATGGCCCACATGCAGGATGTCGAAGCAGCCGTTGGTGAAGGCGATTCGCTTTCCCTCGGTCCGACAGCGCTCCACCTCTCTGCTTAATTCCTCACGGGACAGGATCTTGTTCATTCGATCAATTTCCTCCAGTCGTCGAAAGTGCCCGGGCAAAGCAGCCCTCCGCATTATTCGGAACGCGGCGTATCGGCGGAACCGCCCGGATCGTGAACCGCCCGGGCCAGCGTCAGGACGGCCACCGCCTCTGCTCCTGCCTTCATGAGGACCGATGCGCACTCTGTCAGGGTGCTTCCTGTGGTGTACACATCGTCCACCAACAGGACCCTCCGGCCGGCGACACGCTCGGGGCTGATGGCCTCAAAGGCGCCGTGGACATTGGTCGACCGTTCCTGGCGTCTCAGACCCACCTGCGGGACCGTGGAGAGGGTCCGCCTGAGCGTCGTGAAATCCAGGGGAAGGGCAAACCGTTTGGCGATCACCCTGGCCAGGATCACGGCTTGGTTGAAGCCCCTCTCCCGCAGTCGTTTACGGTGCAACGGGACCGGCACGATCTGGGAGAAGGTCTGCATGTCCCAGGCAGAACCGGCAAAGTCGGCCATGATCTTTCCCAAGGCCTGCCCGACCCCGGGTTTACCCCGGTATTTGAACAGGTGGATGGCCGACAGGAGTGTTCCTTCATAGAGCCCGACCGATCGAGCGAGGGCGTAAGGCCTTTCGGTCGTCAGGCAATCCCCGCAGAGGTGGTCCGGTCCTTCCGCTGTGGGGAAGGGGGTGCCGCAACGCGGGCAGAAGGGGGAATGGATGTAGCAGATCCCCGCCTCGCATGCGGGACACAGGGGAAGGAGCCCGTGTTCCTCCAGGATTTCCCCGCAGGTGAGGCAGCGGGGTGGAAAGACCACATCGGCGATCCCGGTCAGGATCCCTCTCAAGGTCAAATCCCCCTGGGCAACGCCTTGATGGAAACGGTTTCATCGGGAACGGCCATCTTCGGCGCCTCCGACCAGAGTCTCTCCAACTCGTAGAAGGACCGGACGGACTCGTGGAAGATATGGATGATCACGTCGTCGTAGTCCATGAGGACCCACCGTCCCGCCGTTTCTCCCTCGACACCCAGGGGCAGGATGTCCGATTTTTTCAGACTCTCCTGGATCGCGGAGGCGATGGCCCGGACCTGTCTGTCCGAGGTCCCACTGCAGATGATGAAGTAATCGGCGAAATCCGATATCTCCTTGACCCTCAGAACGACCAGGTCCTTGGCTTTTTTTTCGAGGGATGCGTTGACGCACCAGAGCGCCCGCTTACGGGAGTCGATTTCCTTTTTTGGGGCCAATCCGTCTCCTTATCTGCCGGGGGTTCGCTCCGGCCTTTCCCCGTCTTCCCTCGGGGTATCGGGATTCTTCATAAATTTACTAGCAGAGCCCCGGCCTTCTGTCAATGGCCATCCGGCCCGAATTGGCGGTTGTGAAAAGGGGCGCACTGTGGTAAACCGCACGGGACTGTACATTTGGCGGTATCCCATGCGCGAGATCCTCAAAAGAGTTCAGGTTCACGTTCCATACGGCCGGTTGAGGGAGGAACTGTTGGACTGGGTGATCGGCGAACGGATCAACCCGGAGATTGGTTTCAACCACATCGACCTGGATCGTTTCCAGAACGCCGATTACCGTGCAACGGCGGATCGCCTTGCCGATGCAGGGCTCTCGGTGACCTTTCATGCCCCCTTCATGGACCTTCGCCCCGGGGCGATCGATCCGTCCGTCCGGAGGCTGACCATGGAGAGGCTCGGCCGGGTCTTTGAACTGGTCCCCTGGTTCAGACCCCTGTCCGTCGTTTGCCACCCATCTTTCGATTCACGGTACTACGCCTCTGTCCGGAGGCAATGGCTCGACAACAGCATCGAGACCTGGCGGTCCCTGGCGGCAACCCTTCGGGGGAGCGGGACGATCATCGCCCTAGAGAATGTCTACGAAACCGGTCCCGATCAGATCCGGCCCCTTATTGACGCCCTCGATTCGCCCCAGGTCCGTTTCTGTTTCGACACCGGTCACGCCAACACCTTCGGCCGGGTGCCGCCCGCGGACTGGATGGACGCCCTGGGCGGAGCGCTCGGTGAGATCCATCTGCACGACAACCACGGATCGGCCGACGAGCATCTGCCGGTGGGGGAGGGGACGTTCCCCTTCGGGGAACTCCTGGGGATCCTCCGGGCCAGGGGACTCAAACCGATCCTCACCCTGGAGTCCCACTCCAAGGAAAACCTCCGGCGGATGCTGGAGAATATCCGGACGATGAATCTGCTGGAGGGCCTGTAGGGGCCTTTTCAGCACAGAGGCTGTTTTCTCCTTTTCGGGAGCCGGCCGCGAAGCCCCATGGCCTTGCGGACGCGCTCTTTGGCCATGGCAAGAGCCACTTCTCTCGGCAATCGCTTGAATTTCTTCGAACCTTGGAGAACAATGGCCACATTATTCGTGATCTCCTGTTTCACGAGGTCATAGACCTCCCCGTACTCCGGGAAGATGCAGGAATCCGGTCTCCATGACAATCTGATTTGCTTCTTCCTTTCACGGTTGGGTCGGTTCGGCGTCTTTACGTCACGATTGATGCAATGGCTACTCCTGTAACGGCCAGCTTAGGATGTGCATGGGATGTCCGCGTGGGCGAGGCCGCCCCCGATATCACGACGGATCGGGATAGACCCGTTTTCGGGGTAGATCCTGGTCTTGAGATGATGCGTTTCAGCCGCGTTCCGGCGGCGAATCGCTGGGGGCGGGCCTTTCGACCCGGGTGATCTTCACCTTGAGGATCGCCGATTTGGTCACTTCCTCGCAGGTGAGCAGGAAGTCCCCCCACTCCAGGGTCTCGCCCTTCTCGGGGAAACGCCCCATCCGGTCCAGGATCAGACCGGCGAGCGTGTCGAAGGGGAGGAAATCCCCCATGTCCACCCCCAGGAGTTCCTCCAGGTCGTTGACGGGGATGAGGGCGTCGGTCAGAAGGCTCCCGTCAGGAAGCTTCTGGTAGCGGCGGGCCTCTCCGACATCGTGCTCGTCTTCGATCTCGCCCACGAGTTCCTCCAGGAGGTCCTCGGTCGTAGCCAGGCCGCTCAGGATGCCGTACTCGTCCACGACAAGGGCCATCTGGATCCGCTTGCGCTGCATCTCCTTCAGGAGACTGCTCACCTTTTTCCCCTCGGGGACGAAAAGGGGGTTCCGGACGATGCGGGTGATGTCGAAATCCGACCCCGTGGACATCCCTCCCAGGAGGATGTCCTTCATGTGGACGAATCCGACGACATGGTCGAGATCCCCCCGGTAGACCGGATAGCGGGTGTACATGTTTTCCTTGACGATCCGGAGAATCTCGTCGCGCGGGAGGGCCAGATTCAGGGCGACGATCCGGGTCCGGGGGACCATGACCTCCCGGACGTAGGTGTGACTGAACTCGAAGATGTTTTCGATGTACTTGTGTTCTGTTTCGGTCAGGGCGCCCGCTTCGCTGCCCTCCGAGAGGACCTGCTGGACCTCCTCGCGGGTCACGAAGTCCTGCCTTCCCTTGGGTTTGATTCCGAGAAGGGCAAGGACCATCCGGTTCGAAAAGGTAAGGAACCGAACGGCAATCCCTGCAATCGCAGAGAGGGTGTGGATGGGCCGGGCGACGACCAGGGCGATCCGGTCGGCATACTGCAGGCCGATGGTCTTGGGGGTCAACTCCCCGAGGATCAGGAAAAGATAGGATAGCCCAACCACGACGACACCGATGGACAGGGGCTCTGCAGCATGCTGGATGAAGGGCACGGGGATCGACCCGATGAGCGGCTTGAGGTACTGGATGGCAGCGGCGCCGCCGACTGCAGAGGCCAGCGAGCCGACGACGGTGACGCCGATCTGGACCGTGGCCAGGAATCGGTGGGGATCCGTCTGAATCTGCTCGACCAGTTTGGCCTGCCGGTTGCCGGCTGCTGCAAGGCTGGCGATATGGCTCTTGCGCGCCGAGATGATCGCCAGCTCGGAGCCGGCAAAGAAGCCGTTGGCCAGGATCAGAAGCAGGATGATGACGTATTCATTGATGATCACTTCCAAGGTGGTCTACCTCCTTAAGAATGCCGCGGTTTTTCCGGACGGTGTCAACCGATCCCCCTGACGGGTCTAAAGGCGCATGGTCTGCCGGCGGTTGGGTCCCCTGCCGGTGATCGGGACTGCAGATTTCGGTGATGGGGTCAACGGGCAGGGGGAATCGGGTCTGCGGCTATCCATCTCGAAAAGCTCCACTCAGGGCTGCCTCCTTCCCTTTACCATCCGGAGAAGATTTTCACGGTAATAGTAGGCCAGAAGGACGACCAGGGCGCTGACCCCCAGGATGGCCAGCAAGGCCGCATTCTGTTCATTACGGGCACAGCTCCCGCTGATGGAAAGCATCATGGTTCCCAGGAGGCGTCCCGCCGTACAGACGATCAGAAAGGTGGTCATCCTCATATGGCTCAGGCCGATGATGTAGGAAAGGGCATCCTTGGGAAAGCCCGGGATCAGAAAGAGGATGAAGGTGACCAGCGTTCCGCGGTGCTCCATGAAGTAGTCGTATTTCTGGATGATCTGGGGGGTGACCACCTTCTCCACGAAGGGCAGACCGAGCCAACGGGCCAGGACAAAGGCGAGCCATGAACCGATCGTGAGGCCGATCGTGGAATAGAGGGTCCCCAGGACGGGGCCGTAGAGGTACCCCCCGATAAAGCCGTTGACTTCCCCGGGGATCGGTGCCACGATGACCTGTATGACCTGGAGCCCGATGAAGATCGCCACGGACAGGGGGCCGAAGGAATTGACGAAATGGATGAGTCTCCTGCGACTGACGAAGAGGCCGTAAAGATTATAGTGGTAGAAGAGAAACCCAACCACGACGATCAGGGCGATCAGGATCGTGACCTTGAGAACGGCGCTTCGGTTCATGGATCGGGGACCTGGATTCTTCTCGTGCCGGGCGTAAACGCGGGCCGCCCTCTGGCCCTCTTTCCGACGAGAAGTATCTTAACTTAACAAAAGGGCTGGGGATTGTAAAGCGGGATGATGAGGCCAGAAAAGGGATTGACAGAGGCTTTCGGTCTGTAGTAATTCCGCACGTTTCGTACTGTAACTCTTTTCGAAGCAGGGGTGCTGGATGGCGGGTCTTCTGGTCGGTCTGGTTGCGGGATTCCTAGGGGGGTTGGTTGGGGTAGGCGGCGGGGTGATCATGATCCCCCTGATGACCGAGATCCTCAAGTTCCGTCAGCAGGAGGCACACGGCACCTCTCTGGTGGCCGTCGTTTTCACCGCCGTGGCGGGAGCCACCGTCTACTATCTCCACGGCTCGGTGG
>CAYOGU010000172.1:0-7881 GCA_964403345.1 uncultured Syntrophus sp.
CCTTGATCGGTCCCGGGGCCTCCGCCTTGAAGAGCTGCCTCCCCCCCACGCCGAGGAAGGGAAGGATGGCGACGGACAGGATGATGATTCCCATCCCGCCCAGCCACTGGGTGAGAGACCGCCAGAGAAGGATCCCGTGGGGGAGTCCCTCGATCTTGTTAATGACCGTCGACCCGGTGGTGGTGAAGCCAGACATCGTCTCGAAGTAGGCGTCCGTGAGACTCGGGAGGGTGCCGTGGAGCATGTAGGGGAGGCCCCCGAAGAGGGCGGCCAGGGCCCAGCAGGCCGAGACGATCAGGAATCCCTCGCGGTGGCCAAGGAGGACCTTCCTGTCTTTCGTCCATGCAATCAAGTACATGATGAGGCCGGTCCCAAAGGTGAGCCCGATGGCGATCAGAAAGGCCCGTGTGTCGTCCTCCCCGTAGAGGAGTGAACAGGTGAGCGGGACCACCATCGTGAGACCCAAGACGACCAGGAACGCCCCGAGGGTGCGGATGACGGACCGAATCTTCATTCGAAGTATTCCAGTTTTACGGTAAGGAGCTTCTCCAGTTGGGCGATGGCCGAGCGGGGAGAGAAGATGACGCAGTGGTCGCCCGGACGGATCACGGAGTCTCCGCCAGGGATGATGATCTCCTCGCCCCGGACGATTGCCCCGACGATGGTGCCCTGGGGGAAGGGGATCTCCTTGAAGGGGCGGTCAGTGATCTCCGAGGTCTCCAGGGCGATGAACTCGAAAGCTTCTGCCTTCTCGTCCCGAAGCGGGGTCGCGGAGATAATTTTTCCCTTCCGGATGAAGTGGAGGATCCGGCCGACTGCGGCATGCCGGGGGTTGATCACCCCGTCGATTCCGACCCGGCTGACAAGGGGGATGTAGTCGACCCGCCTGATCAGCGAGATCACCTTGCGGGCCCCGAGCTGCTTGGCCAGGAGCGCCCCGAGGATGTTGGCCTCCTCGTCGTTGGTGACGGCGATGAAGAAGTCCGTGTCCCGGATGTTTTCCTCCTTGAGCAGGTCCTGGCTCGTCCCGTCGCCATGCAGGACCACGGTTTTCTGCAGGCGGGAGGCGAGCTGATCGCACTTCTCGCGCCGTTTTTCGATCAGCTTGACGGTGATGCCCATCTTTTCGATCGTTTCGGCGAGCATGAACCCCGTGTTCCCGCCGCCGATGATGATGACCCGGCGGAGCGGTCTGATGTCCTTGCCGAAGAAGCCGAGGAGCTCCCGGACCCGGCCGGCATCGGCGACGGCGAAGAGGTAGTCCCCGGCCTCGATGACCGACTCCCCCGTCGGGACGATGAACTTCTCGCCCCTCACCATCGAGGTGACCAGGACCTTGACTCCCGGGGTCATCGCCCTCAGGTCGGCGAGCCTTTTGCCCACCACGGCGGCGCCATCGTCGATGGTGAAGCCCAGCAGGCGGATCCGCCCACCGGCGAAACTGAAGACCTCCGAGGCCCCGGGGAACTCCAACAGGTCCATCATCTCGTTGACGGCCTCCTGCTCCGGGTTGATGACGAGGTCGATGTTGAGATGATCCTTGCTGCAGAGCACGAAGTCGCCGCCCAGTTCGGGGTTGCGGATCCGCGCGATCCGGATGGGGATCCGCGACTGGGTGGAGGCCAGGAGGCATGCGATCATGTTGGCCTCGTCGCTGTCCGTGACCGCCACCACCATGTCGGCGTTGGCCATCCCAGCATGCCTGAGAACGTCCGGGCTGCTGCCGCTTCCCACGAAGGTCTGCACGTCGAGCGTTTCAGAGATCTCCCGGAGGCGCTCCTCGTTTCGGTCGATGACTACCGTATCGATCCCCTCCCGAGTGAGGATATCGGCGATGTGATAGCCCACCTCGCCTGCGCCGATGACGATGACTTTCATAACGTTCTATCCATAGTTTGTCTGCGAGATAGCTCCTGGCCGCCGGCGTCGGTTTCGTCCGCTGTCCGCTCCGATTCGCGTATCTCGATGCCCGCCGTGCCCGCGCGCTGCCGGAACCGCTCCATACCCCGGAGGATGTCGGCGGTATGGTCCGGCTTTGCGGGGATCTCCAGGTCCATCGAGACCAGCCTCTCCGGTTCCCGGGCGTAGCCGTCGAAGAAACCTGTCATCAGGGCCTCGGTCATGCCCGCCAGCTGCAGGGGGCTGCGGCCGGCGGCGGGCATGGGGAGGCCCAGATCCGTCGCGCCCATGCCGACGGCGGTCCTGGCCATTTCGAAGCCGGCGTTGTAAAGCTTGTCGTACGTCAGCTCGGCGATCGGGCCCAGGCCGAAGAGGAGCAGGCGGGAGACGGGGATGCGCCCTGGAAAGGGGCATGCGATCTTTTCCAGGAAGGCCCCCGACATCCTTCCCTGGGCGATCTCACTGGAGATCATCCCGTTGAGACGCCAGTCCACCCAACCGCAGTACCCTCTGGGCGGCCGTTCATCGGAGAAGAAGCCGAGAAAGAGGGCCTCACGGACCAGGAGATCTGGAATTGCTGTCGATACCTTGATCTTCATCCTTCTTGCGAAGCTTCGCGTAAAGGGCATCCAGGATGCCGTTGATGAAGGCCCCTGAATTCTCCGATCCGTAGACTTTCCCCAGGTCGATCGCCTCGTTGAGGGTCACCTTCGGAGGGATGTCGTGGCAGAACAGAAGCTCGTAGACGGCCATCCGAAGGATGCTTTTGTCCACCCGGGACATCCGGGCTATGGTCCAATTCTCAGAACTGGCGCTTATCAACTGGTCGATCCGTTCGCGGTTGTTCCAGGTGCCCTCGATCAGAAGTGAGGAAAAGGCCTTGGCCTCCTCCTGGGCATCGAAGTTCGCCCAGAAACGATCGATGGCTTCTGGGACGCTGATGTTCTGGACATCCAGTTCGTACAGAACCTGCAAGGTAATCTCTCTTGCCTTACGCCGCTGGTGCATGCATGCCTCACGGGTCCGTGGGGGTCGGGGACCTCCAGCCGGGCCCGAGCTATATTACAGTTTCCGGAAAAGATCAACCATCTCGATGGCAGTCATGGCGGCGTCCCATCCCTTGTTCCCGGCCTTGGAACCCGCCCGTTCGATCGCCTGCTCGATCGTGTCCGTGGTCAGGACGCCGAAGGCCACGGGCACTTCGGTTTCCAGCCCCACCGCGGCGATCCCCTTGGAGACCTCGGCGCTGATGTACTCGAAGTGGGGCGTGGCGCCGCGGATGACGGCTCCCAGGCAGATCACGGCGTCGAAGCGGCCGCTCTTGGCCATCTTCTTGGCTGCCAGCGGCAGTTCGAAGGCGCCGGGGACCCGGACGATCTGGATCTCCTTTTCATCGGCCCCGGCCCTGACAAGGGCGTCCACGGCCCCCTCGATCAACCGGCCGCTGATGAAGTCGTTGAAACGGCTGGCCGCGATGCCGAACCGCATCCCTTTGGCGACGATCTTCCCCTCAATGGTTTTTGGCATGGCTCGTTCTCCTGATCAATATCGCGTTTTCTGTCTGGAAGGCCCACGGCCTTCCGGGGCCCTCAGACCTTCAGGATGTGTCCCATCTTCTTCTTCTTCGTCTGGAGGTATTGGATGTTGTTCTCGTTCGGCTTGACCTCGATCGGGACGCGCTCGGTGATCGTGATGCCGTACCCCTCGAGGCCGACGATCTTCTTGGGGTTGTTCGTCAGGAGGCGCATCCTGCGGATGCCGATGTCGGCCAGGATCTGGGCGCCGATGCCGTAATCCCGCAGATCTTCCTTAAAGCCCAGGGCGATGTTGGCCTCCACGGTGTCCTTCCCCTGGTCCTGGAGCTCGTAAGCCCGGATCTTGTTCACCAGGCCGATCCCACGCCCCTCTTGGTGCATGTAAACGATGACCCCTTTGCCGGCCTCCTCCACCATCTTCATCGCCCGATGGAGCTGATCCCCGCAGTCGCACCGTTCGGAGCCGAAGGTGTCGCCCGTCAGGCACTCCGAGTGGACCCGGACCAGGACCTCATCCTCGGGTCCGATCTCCCCCTTGACGAGGGCCACATGCTGCATGTCGTCGACGTCGTTTTCGTAGACGATCAGTTTGAACTCGCCCCCGTACCGCGTCGGAAGCGTGGCAGTCGCCGCCCGGCGGATCAGGGATTCGTGCTGCATCCGGTAGTCGATCAGGTCCTTGATGGTCACGATCTTGAGGTCGTGTTCCTTGGCAAAGCGCTCCAGATCGGGCATCCGGGCCATCGTCCCGTCGTCCTTCATCACCTCGCAGATGACGCCACAGGGTTTCAGGCCCGCCAGGCGGGCCAGGTCGACCGATCCTTCCGTCTGGCCCGTCCTCACCAGAACCCCGCCCCTCTTGGCGCGGATGGGAAAGATATGTCCAGGGCTGACCAAGTCCTCCGGTTTGGCGCCGTCGGCCACGGCGGCGCGGATCGTCGTCGCCCGGTCCGCTGCCGAGATCCCCGTCGTCACCCCTTGTTTGGCCTCGATGGAGACGGTGAAGGCGGTCCCGAAACGGGAACGGTTGTCCCGGACCATCGGGGTCAGATGGAGCTTGTCCGCGTCCTCCTCGGTCAGGGTGAGGCAGATCAGGCCGCGGCCGTAGCGGGCCATGAAGTTGATCGCCTCGGGCGTGATGAACTGGGCCCCCATGCAGAGGTCCCCCTCGTTTTCCCGGTCCTCGTCGTCGACCAGGATGATCATCTTGCCGCTTCGGATATCGACGAGAGCTTCCTTGATGCTGCTGGTCTTCATGCTATCTCCTCTGTTCGCGCGCGGCGGCGGTGCTGCCGCACGTTTTCTCTCTCTGAATGGTTTATTTCAAAAATCCGTGCCGGGCCAAGAGGTCCAGGTCCACCCCGGACGGGGCGCCGCCTCCGCCGCCCGGGCCCTCTCCGGCCAAAAGCTTCTCCACGTAGCGGGCCAGGATGTCCGTTTCTATGTTGACGGCATCGCCCACCTTTTTTGTCCCCAGGGTCGTCCCGGCTGCCGTGTGGGGAATGATATTAACATAAAACAGGTTCTTTTCACAGCTGTTGACGGTCAGGCTGACCCCGTCGATGGTGATCGAGCCCTTGACCACGACGTACCGGCTGAACGTTGGGTCGATCTCGAAACCGAAGAGGATCGATCCGGAACGGAGGGCCTTCTGCCGGATCGTCCCCACGCCGTCCACGTGGCCCAGGACGATGTGACCCCCCAGGCGATCCCCCAGGGCCAGGGCCTTCTCCAGGTTCACCGCGTCGCCGGGCTTGAGGGCCCCCAAATGGGTCCGGGCGAGGGTCTCGGCCGAGACGTCCGCCGTGAAGGTGCCGGCGGTCCTGGCGGTCACCGTGAGGCACGCCCCGCTCACGGAGATGCTGTCGCCGATCCGGACATCGCCCAGATCGAGGGAAGTCCCCACCTCCAGGAGGGCGTCGTCCCCCCGGCGGGTCAGGCTCCGGACGGAGCCCATGGCGGCCACGATCCCTGTGAACATCCCGTCCCTCCTAGGCCCCTCCCTTTTTTTTCTTGGGATGAAGCAGGTCTTTCAGTTCGTCAAGGAATTCGCTGACATCCCTGAACTGCCGGTAGACCGAGGCGAAGCGCACATAGGCGACGCCGTCGATGTTCTGCAACTCCCGCATCACCTTCTCGCCGATGGCTGAGGAGGGGATCTCCTTGTCCTGGAATTCCTGGCAGGCCCTCTCGACGCTGTCCACCATGGTTTCGATGTCGTCGGTGCTGATCGGCCGCTTTTCGCAGGCCTTGGTGATCCCGATGCGGATCTTGGTCCGGTCGAATGGCTCCCGGCGGCCATCCTTCTTGACGACCATCGGCAGGACCTCCTCGACGAACTCGTAGGTGGTGAAGCGTTTGCCGCATCCCAGACACTCCCGCCGGCGCCGGATGGCGTCGCCGTCCTTACTGAGCCGGGAGTCGATCACCTTGTTTTCACCGTGGGCGCAGAAGGGACATCTCATCGTCGGATCACCTCGACATGGGCTTCTTCCAGCATCTCTTCGGCCAGGGGATCCCGGTAATCTCCCCCGACGACGATCCGGACGATGCCGGCGTTGATGATCATCTTGGCACAGATGACGCAGGGCTGGTTGGTGCAGTAGAGGGTGGCCCCCTTGACGCTGACGCCGTGCAGGGCCGCCTGGATGATCGCGTTCTGCTCGGCATGCAGCCCGCGGCAAAGCTCGTGGCGCTCCCCGGAGGGGATTTGGTTCTGTTCCCTCAGGCAGCCGATCTCGAGACAGTGGCGGAGCCCCGAGGGGGCGCCGTTGTACCCCGTGGAAAGGATCCGTCGGTCGCGGACCAGCGCGGCCCCGACGCGCCGTCGCCGGCAGGTGGCCCGTTTGGCCACGAGGCCCACGATGTCCAGGAAATAGTCGTCCCAGTCGGGCCGGGCTTGCCCGGGGTCGTTCCGCGGTTCTTTCTCTTCGATCCTTTCCATGGCTGAAAGACCACCTCCGCAGTCCTACCAATCCTCCTGCAACCGCCGGGCGTAGAGGGGGAAACGGTCGCACAGGGACTTCGCCTCTCGACGGACTTCCCCGCCGACGAAGTTTTCCGGCGCGATCATCTCGATCGTCTCGTTCTGTTTCCGGGGCTGCCGGCGGATGGCGTCGGCGACCTCGGGGTCGAGCTGCGTCAGATGGGACATGAGGCTTTGTATTTCTCCTGTTTCTCTTCCCCTGCCGGTCCGGCCGGCAGGGGCTTGGCCCGTCAGGAGGGCCTGCGTGCTAACCACACTCCGTTTCGATCTTCTCGATTCGGTTCCGGTGGCGTCCCCCCTCGAAGGGAGTCTCGATCCAGACCCGGACGATCCCGTCGGCGGCCTCGGGGGAGGTCTTGCGTCCCGCCAGGACCAGGACATTGGCGTTGTTGTGCATACGGCTCAGGCGGGCCGTCTCCTCGTCGAGACACAGGGCCGCCCGGACGCCCGGGAATCGGTTGGCGACGATCGACATTCCGATTCCGGAACCGCAGATGAGGACCCCCCTGGGGAACTCCCCGGCGGAGATGGCTCTGCCGACCTGGGCGCCGAAATCGGGGTAATCGACGGACTTTTCGTCGTGGGTCCCCACGTCGGTGACGTCGAACCCCATCCGGACCAGGGAAGGCTTGAGGGCCTCCTTGAGAGCGTAACCCGCGTGGTCTGCGCCGATGATGATCTTTTTCATCGCTCATGTCCTCCCTGCTGAGGCCTCTTCCGGCGGAGCCGTTCGGGGCCTTTTCGCCCCAGCCTTTATCCCTCGTATCGTTTGAAGATCAAACTTGCGTTTACCCCGCCGAACCCGAAGGTGTTGGACATGGCGGTCCGGATGGCCTGTTGCCTTGCCTGGTGGGGCACGTAGTCCAGGTCGCACTCGGGATCGGGGTTGTCCAGGTTGATCGTCGGGGGGATCATCCCTTCCCCGATCGCCTTGAGGCAGAAAATCGCCTCGACGCCGCCAGCCGCCCCGAGCAGGTGCCCGGTCATCGACTTGGTGGAACTGACGGCGAGCTTCGGGGCGTGCGGACCGAAGACGGTCTTGATGGCCTGGGTCTCGTAGCTGTCATTGATGGGGGTGGAGGTGCCGTGGGCGTTGATGTAGTCGATCTCGCTCCCGTCCATTCCTGCGTCCTTCAGGGCTGCCGCCATGCAGCGGGCCGCGCCCTCGTGGCCCGGCGGCGGAGCGACCATGTGGAAGGCGTCGCTCGTCAAGCCGTAGCCGACCAGCTCGCCGTGGATCCTTGCCCCCCTCGCGAGGGCGGCCGGCAGGGACTCCAGGACCACGATCCCGCACCCCTCGCCGAGGACGAAGCCGTCGCGGTCACGGTCGAAGGGCCTGCTTGCCTTTTGGGGCTCATCGTTGCGGGTCGAGACGGCCCTCATGGCGCAGAACCCTGCGACGCACAGCGGCGTGATCGCCGCATCCACCCCCCCGGCGATCATGGCATCGGCATGGCCCTC
>CAYOGU010000173.1:0-7879 GCA_964403345.1 uncultured Syntrophus sp.
CCTGAGGACGTTGATTTCGCGGACGTAGCGTTCCAACTGAGCAACCGCCCTTTCCTTCTCGACGACTTGCTGCTGGAGGTCGGCCAGTTGAGTATTGAGGGCCTGTCGTTTGGCCAGGCCATCCTGGAGGAAGAACGTGTAATAAAGATAACCGATCACAAGACAGACCAGCAAGACGAGCAGGGCCTTCTGTTTGGGCGTGAGTTTTTTCAGATCCTCGACATCAATGGCCATCGTTCAGGACCCCTTCTTCAAGACACAGGTCAGGGTGAACTGCTGCAACTTCACCCCGGCTACCTCTTTTTCTTTGGAGACGATCAAGTCGAGGGTATTGACGAAGCTGGCCTTCTCCAGGCTCTTCATGAAAAGGGCCACAGTCCCGTTATCCCTGGCCATGCCTTCGATGCGTAGATCCTGCCCCGCCTGCGAGAGTTTCTCCAGCCAGATTTCCTTGGAAGGCACCAGTTGGTTCAACTCATCCAGCATCCGCACGGGGAAAAGCCGGTATCCTTCCAGGGCATGGATCACCGCCAGTTTCTGCTCCAACTCCTTCTTGTCTTTTTTGAAGACCTCGATCTGGCCGACCTTCTTGTTGAGGACCACAAGCTTGGCATTGGCCTGGGCGATCGATTTCTCAAGCCCGGCTATGCTGAGGCCGACATAAACTTGCACGGAAACAAGGATCAACAGGAACAGCACCAGGGAACCGGCGAGGATGATGATCTGGCGCTGGACATTCTCTTTCTTTTCTCTTTCCCGATAGGGGAGAAGATTGATCCTGATCATGGGGTATCCGTCCTCAAGAAGCGGCCATCACTTGTCCCCAATTTTGCGGAGGGCCAGTCCTACACCGACGGCGGCCATGGGACCGATGCGGCCGGCCATCTGGGGATCGATCACGCCACGCTCGCAGGCGATCCTCCGGAAGGGGTCGATGATTTCCGTCTCGATTCCCAACCGTCGTGCCAGGTCAGCCGCCATCCCAGGGATCATCGCCCCGCCGCCTGAAAGATAGACCTTCTTGATGGACTCCGCACCGACGGTGGAACGGAAATAGTCGATCGAACGCTCGATCTCGGAACAGATCGGATCGGCATAGGCGATCAGCCCCTCCAGAAATTGGTCCTTTGCCTGAGGGGCCTCGCCCCCCCCGATCTTGGCCTTTTCCGCCTCCTCAAAGGAAACCCCCAGGTTCCTGGCGATCGCCTCGGTCACTGAACTGCCGCCCAGGGTGAAATCCCGCGTGAAGATCGACGAGCCGCCCTTCACGACATTGATATTGGTGATGCTGGCCCCGATGTTGACCAGGGCGACCACATCGTCCGGCTCGAATTCGTAATTCTTCTCGTACATCGTTTCGAGGGCGAAACAGTCCACATCCATGATCACCGGAATCAGGCCTGCTGCCTCGATGGCATCGGTATAGCCCTCGACGATCTCCCGCTTGACTGCCACGAGCAGGACTTCCATCTGGGTCGGGTTGAACGGGCTCTCCCCCAGAATCTGAAAATCGTAATAGACCGTCGACATGTCGTCAAAGGGCAGGTATTTGCCCGCCTCGTCCCGGATGAGTTCCCGAAGTTCTTCCTCATCCATCTGGGGAAATGAAACCTTCTTCACGATGACGGCATGGCCGGAGATCGAGGTAACGACCTTTTTTCGTCTGCAGCCGGATTTTTTGAAGAGTTCTTGAATGGTGGCGGTCAGGGCTTTGGGTTCGGCGACGGCGCCTTCGACGATCACCCCCTTGGCGAGGGGCAACCGGTAGAAACGGCTCAAACTATGGCCCTTGGCGGTATCCTGCATCTCCAACACTTTGATACAGCTCGAGCCAATGTCAAGTCCCGCAAGCTGCTTTCCACCAGGGGAAAAAACCTTGATGTCGAACATGCCATCACCGTCAAGGAACCAAGGACCCGTACAACGACGGACACCCTACTGCGCCATCCGATAGACCAAGTCCCCTTTCTTGACCATACCGAGTTCGCTTCTGGCCGTCATCTCGATATAGGAGAGGTCATCCTTGAGCAGGGTGATGTTCTTCTTCAGCGCAGTGTTTTCTAGGGTCAGTTCGTGATTGATCTTCTTGAGGGCGATCAGTTTTTCCTTCAACCGGTAATTGTCGATCAACCCCCTGTCCCCGAAGGTGATCAGGGCCCCCATGAGCAAGACAAAGATGATGAGATATCTACCGACCTTCATCCCGATGACACCCTCACCGCATCCTTGGACATATTCAAGGGAACCTTACCCTAGCCATACACAAAAAAGAGCCGTTATGCAAGGCTTAATGATGCGAATCTTCGACGTTTAAACCTTGCCAACCCGGAATGGCCCGGGCACCCTGACAATGGCAGGGTAACGGCAAAGCCTTCCAGAGTCAAGGGCAAACGAGCATAACTCTATGAACCACTTCACATTTCAGGTGTGAAGCCGATCACAGTCCAGGCTGCTGGAGCATTTTCTCAGATTGGCGTGGAGGAAAGGCCCTGCTGCGGTTCTCCCAGGATAAAGTCCCCCCGTTCGATCCACTCCTTGAGGATGCCCGCGATCTCCCTCGCCTTGAAGTAGCTCGACAGGGGAGCCGTGGAGACCTCCCGGCCATCGAGGGTGATCTTGCCGCTCCGGAGCTCCCGGTAGCTGACTTCTCCGAGGCTCTTGGCCACCCCCTTGGGGTAATCCATGCTGTAGTCGTAGATCTGGGTGAAGAGATCCTCATCCTTGACCGCCGTGAAACGGGCCATCTCCTCGTTGAGGATGGGGATGGGAATGCCGATGCCGACGTAAAGGGAAACTCCGTATCCGAGAATGCTGGCGCCCACCAGCCACTCCGGACTCATCTCCTTGAGGTTGCCGATGGTCGCAATGGTGCCGGCCCCTTCCAGGGGAACGCCGCTCTTGCCGCGGCGTGCGTTCGGATTGTGCTGGGTTCCCGGCCAGGCCACAAACCCCTGGGCGCCTCCCAGAAAGATCCGAGTCCCGATGCCGATGGTGCGGTAATAGGGGTCGTTGAACAGGGGACTGAGCTGCCCGGAGGTCGCATAATTGGCGTTGGCCATCCGTGGCCTGAGCATGCCCATGTAGGTGTAGATGGTCCGGTCCGAGACGTTGACCGCACAATTGTAGTTCTGATAGCAGTTCCGTGGATTGAAGAGGATCGCGTCCCGAAGGTCGTGGAGGGTGATGTTCCGCTCGTGCCGCCGTGAGGGGTAGCAGTCAGTCCCGTAACCTTCCGCCCGGAGGCGGATCACGTTGCCAGCCACGAGGTCCTGAAGGACGTGCCCTCCGCCGTAGTTGAACTCGCCCGGATAGACGCTGTTCAGGGGATCCCCCTCAACCACCTCCGTGGCGCCGAGGAAGCAATCCACCGCCGCAATCCCGCCGTAGGCGGGCACGTCGTTGAGCCAGACCTTCGATGCGCGGATCTTTGGGGCCGTATGGCCGAAATTCAGAAAGGCGCCGGAGGAGCACATGGGACTGAAGGTCCCCGTGGTCACCACATCGACCTTGCGGGCCGCCTCCACGTCGCCGTGACGCTCCACAATATCGATCATCTCCTCCGCCGTCACGACAACGGCCTTGCCCTCCCGGATCTTGGCGTTGATCTCCTGAAAGGTTTTACCGACACGCATCTTCTTCATAGGACACCTCTACGACCCGAGGAAGCTTGTCCCCCCGGGAAAGGATCACCCGAATCATTTCCCGGAGCCCTCAAGCTGGCCCTCATTCGGTATGGCCGAACCCGCCGCCCCCCCTGGCAGTCCCAGGCAAATCCCATCCGGAGACCCAAGCCACTCGGCTGACCTTCTGCACGACCATCTGGGCCACACGGTCCCCCCGCCTGACCACGAAGGGATCACGGCCGTGGTTGATCAAGATGATCCCCACCTCGCCACGAAAATCCGCATCCACCGTCCCCGGCGCGTTCAGAAGCGTCACCCCGTTCCGGAGGGCCAGGCCGCTCCGGGGCCGGATCTGGGCCTCATACCCTTCCGGGAGGGCGATCCTGATGCCTGTCGGGATCAGGACCCTTTCGCCCGGCGGGATCGTCACCTCCGCACCGACGGCCGCAGTGAGATCCATTCCCGCCGCACCTTCGGTCATGTAGCGGGGAAGCGGGAGGTCTTCCGTTCCCGGCAGCCTCTGGATAAGGACAGCGATCTCTTCTACCATATTTTTCGCCCCTTGTGAATGTCGATGACCCGTTAACCGGCGAGGAAGGACTTCTCTTGGCTAGGCCAGATCCTCTTCGGAGACAGGGCCGATTGCCGCGACCATCAGGGCATCCGGCCTGAACATCCGTCCAGCCAGGGTGCGGACCGACTGACGATCGACCGCATCGATCCGCTCAACGACCTCCTCCGGCGGCACGTGCCTTCCGAAGCAGAGTTCGTTCCTGGCAAGCCCCGTCATCCGGTTGTCGGTACTCTCCATGCCGAGCAGATAATTCCCCTTGATCAGTTCCTTGGCCGACTGCAATTCCTTCGAGGTCAGGAGCCCGGAGGCGAAGCGGTCCATCCCTTTCCGGACCAGATCGATCACCTCCCGGACCTGATCTTCACCAGTGCCCGCATAGATGCCCATGAGGCCCGCGTCCAGGTAAGGCGTCAAAAAGGAATAGATGGAGTAGGCCAGCCCCCGTTTCTCGCGGATCTCCTGAAAAAGCCATGAACTCATGCTCCCGCCGAGAACGGCGTTCAGGATGAATCCAGCGTAACGCTCAGGACTGAGGGCCGGAGGGGCCGGCGTCCCGACGATCAGGTGCACCTGTTCCAGATCCTTGGCGATCAGGGCCCTGCCGGGTGTGGCCATTGGGGTTTCGGTCCTTTCGCTGCGGGGCTTACCGGAAAGCGATCCGAAAGACTTCCGGACCCGCTCCACGAGGTCCCCGTGTCGCAGGCTCCCGGCCGCTGTGATCACAAGGGTCTTGCCCTGGTAGCGGGACCGGAAGAAACCGACCAGATCGGCCCGGCAAAAGCCCTCGATGCGCGGCTTGGTCCCGAGCACGGGGAATCCCAGGGGATGGCCCTTCCAGAGGTGCTCCTCAAAGAGGTCGTGGATCTGGTCGTCGGGAGTGTCCTCGACCATCCGGATCTCCTGGAGGATCACCGACCGCTCCCGGTCGATCTCGGCCTCGTCGAAGCGCGAGGAGGTGACGATGTCGGCCAGGAGGTCCACGGCCAGATCGAGATGGTAATCGGGGATCTTGATGTAGAAGGAGGTGATTTCCTTGCCTGTGGCGGCGTTCATCACGCCGCCCACGGAGTCGATGGCCGAGGCGATGTCGAAGGCGGAACGCCGCTCGGTTCCCTTGAAGAGCATGTGCTCAATGAAATGGGAGATCCCGTTGGTCAGGTCGTTTTCGTCCCGGGACCCCCCTTCCACCCAGACCCCGATGGAGATCGACCGGACATGGCCGATCTCCTCGGTGATCACCCGGATGCCGTTGTCCAGAATGGTCTTACTGACCATCGGCCCCCAGTGCTTCCTTCCTGCTCAGACGGATCTTTCCCTGCTTGTCCATCTCGAGCACCTTGACCATCACCTCGTCCCCCTCGCGGAGGATGTCGGTGACCTTGTTCACCCGTTCCTTGGCGAGTTGTGAGATGTGCAGGAGCCCCTCCGTACCGGGCAGGATCTCGACGAAGGCACCGAAATCGACGATCTTCTTGACCGTGCCCTTGTAGATCTTGCCAACCTCGGCATCCTCGGTCAGCCACTTCACCATGGCCACGGCCCGGGCGGCGGCATCCGCGTCGCTGGAAGCGATGGTCACGGTGCCGTCATCCTCCACGTTGATCTCAACGCCGGTCTCCGCCACGATCTGGCGGATGTTCTTGCCGCCGGAACCGATCACGTCACGCACCTTCTCGGGCCGCACCTTGACGGTGGTGATCCGCGGGGCATAGACCGAGATGTCCTGCCTTGGAGCGGCAATGGTCTCGCGGAGCTTGCCGATGATGAAGATCCTTCCCTCTCGGGCCTGGCTCAGGGCCCTGCGCAGGATGTCCCCCGTGAGGTTGTCGATCTTGATGTCCATCTGCATGGAGGTGATGCCCTTTTCCGTCCCGCAGACCTTGAAGTCCATATCGCCGGCGTGGTCCTCGTCGCCCAGAATGTCGGAGAGGATCACCACCTGGTCGCCCTCTTTCAAAAGGCCCATGGCGATCCCGGCCACGGTGTCGCGGACCGGGACCCCGGCGTCCATCAGGGAGAGGCAACCGCCGCAGACCGTCGCCATCGACGAGGACCCGTTGGACGACAGGATGTCGGAGACGACCCGGATCGTGTAAGGGAACTTCTCGGCCGGCGGCAGGATCGGCAGGAGGGCCCGCCTCGCCAAGGCGCCATGGCCGATTTCCCTGCGGCCCGGGCTCCTCAGAGGCTTGGCCTCACCGACGCTGAATGGAGGAAAGTTATAGTGAAGCAGGAACGCGCGCCGTTCCTCGCCGGCGATATAGTCCATCCGCTGCTCGTCGTTGGAGGTCCCCAGAGTGACGGTGACCAGGGACTGGGTCTCTCCCCGGTTGAAAAGGGCCGACCCGTGGGCGCGGGGCAGAAGCCCGACCTCACAGCTGATGGGCCGGATCTGGGTGTTGGAACGTCCGTCGATCCGCCGCCCCTCTTTGAGGATCATCCCCCTGAGGATCCGCCTCTCCAGGGATTCGATGATCTCGGCGACCTTCGACTTGAGCGAAGGATCCTCGGCCGTCAGTTTCTGGAGGACCGCCTTGCGCACCTCGTCGAGTTTGGCATAACGATCGAGCTTCCTCGCAATCGAATAACCCTCCTGGAGTCCGGAAAGCGCCGCCTCGGAAACCTTCGCGAAGAGGGCCTCGTCGACGTCCTGAACGGCTACCGCCCGCTTGGCCTTGCCCACTTCCTGGCGCATCCGGTCCTGCAGGTCGATCACCGGACGCATCGCCTCGAGACCGAAGTCGATTGCATCGACGACCGTATCCTCGGGAAGCTCGTTCGCCCCTCCCTCGAGCATGACGAGGTTCACGTCATAGGGCCTTCCTCCCGTCCCCGGAACGATCTTCCGCCCCACCAGAAAGAGGTTGAGGTCGCTGCCGGCCTGGACTTCCATCGAGGGGTTGCAGACGAAGGAACCGCCCGAGCGGCACACCCGGACCCCGGCGATCGGCCCCTTGAAGGGGATGTCCGAGATCTCCAGTGCCGCAGAAGCAGCGAGCATCGCCGCCACATCGGAGTCGTTTTCGGTGTCCACCGAAAGGACCGAGGCGACGATCTGCGTCTCATGGTAGTAGTTCTTGGGAAACAGTGGCCGGATGGAGCGGTCGATGATCCGCGAGGTCAGGATCTCCTTCTCGTTAGGCCGCCCCTCGCGTTTGAAAAAACCGCCGGGGATCTTCCCGGCCGCAAAGGTCATCTCCTGATAGTCGACGGTCAGGGGAAGAAAATCGACCCCCTCCCGGATCGTCTTGAGGGATACGGCGGTCACCAGAACCACCGTGTCCCCGTACTGGACCAAGATGGCACCGTCTGCCTGTCCGGCCACATAGTCCGCCTTCAGGGATATAGACCTCCCCGCAAATTCCGTACTGAATTCTTTACTCATATTATCCTCTCAATTTTATTTTGACGGTGCGGGGGACACACGGAAGGAGTAGGCAGTAGGCAGTAGGGAGTAGGCAAAAAGCGGCCTACTTCATACTCCTTACTTCCTACTCCTCGGCGATGCCCCGCACCCTGCGCTCAGATCGGTTACTTCCTGAGCCCTAAACGCTGAATCACGCTTCTGTAGCGCTCCACGTCCTTCTTTTTCATGTAATCCAGAAGCCTGCGCCGCTGGCCGACCAGTTTGAGAAGCCCCCGCCGGGAATGATGATCCTTCTTGTGGGTCTTGAAATGCTCC
>CAYOGU010000174.1:0-7866 GCA_964403345.1 uncultured Syntrophus sp.
CACGGTCGGGGACGGCAAGATCTTCGTTCTGGACCTTCTCGACTGCGTCCGGATCAGCTCTGGGGAGCGGGGCGGAAAGGCCATCGGCTAACGAGAACCCGGCAGGATACTCCGTCAAAAGGGGGTGAGGAGGAGATGGAAAACCAGAATACCTATCCCGGCGAGGATCTCTTGAGAAACAGCACCGCCGACTATGAAAAGCATATCATCCTCTCGGCTCTGGAACGGACCGGCGGCAATCAAAGCAAGGCGGCAAGGCAACTGGGAACGACCCGGAGGATGCTGATGTACCGGATCCGGAAGTACGGGATCAACATGGAGAGGTTCTGCCGGACGGCCGCCGGGAAGGGCCCCGCCCGCTGACGCCGGCACTGCCGTCGCAGGGCCAACGTCAGGGGCATTCGGGAAATCGTCTAGGCACCGAGAGGAGAAGATTGAAGGAACGACTCGGTTTACATGGAGGAAAGATCATGAGAAGTTCAAGGCATATTCGAAAATCGATGGGAATCGTTTTAATCCTGGCAGGGATTATGACGGCAGGCGTCCAAACGGTCTTCGCAGCGGAAGAGGCCAAACCGGCGGCGGAAGGTGCTGCCCCGACAGCCGCCGCAGCAGAGGAGAAACCCACGGGCGACTTCACTATCGGGGCAATGAGCCAGTACATCTGGAGGGGCTACGAGATGAGCCGCAACAGCGTCGTGGTGCAACCCTCCATGACGATCGCCTATAAGGGATTTTCCGTCAACCTCTGGGGAAACATGGACACCCAGCCCTACTCCTCGGGGACGTCGGGCTATTCCAACACCTGGAACGAGACGGACTTCACCCTCTCTTACACCAAGACCTTAGGGCTCTTCACCGTGGGAGGCGGTTACATCTATTATGCCCTGGGGTCTCTGAACAAGGACGCCCCGAAGCGGGCCGATTCCCAGGAGATCTTCGCCTCTGTCGGCCTCAACACCTTCCTGTCGCCCACATTCACGGTGTACAAGGAGATCGACCGCTACAAGCAGTGGTACTTCCTCCTGGGGGTGTCGCACCTCATCGAATTCAACCCGACGGTCTCGCTGAAGCTCGCGGCCACGGCCAGTTACCTGCTGAGTACCTATGCGGACGCCGCGCTCTTCAACGCCGGTGCCGGCTACGGCGGTTACCCCAAGTTCGACAGCAACTCCGCGGCGACCAACGACAAGTTCAGCAATTTCCACGACGGGACCCTCTCTGCAAGCCTGCCGATCAAGGTCACGGGCCAGATCACGCTGACGCCGACGCTCTCCTGGATCTTCCCCCTGACCGACGACGCCAAGTACGAGATGAAGGGTCAGGGGCTCAAGGGGACCGCATCGGCCTCCGATCGCGACAGTTCCTACGTCGTGGGGGGCCTTACGGCGAGCTTCTCCTTCTAGACCGGAGACATCCTCTGCAACGGGCGTGTTCTGAACTCGGTCGAAGGGGCGGAGGCAATCCGCCCCTTCGACCTCCTTCCGCTATCCTTCCGAATCCTTCATGGGGGTTGAAATTTTCCTCCAACAGGCCTATGATCGCCCCATTGTCCCGCCGTCCATCCGTGGAGACAGGCGGGTCCCCGGGCAGGCCCGGAACTTCCGGCCTCCCCCCCAACATGCCGAAAGGAGGACGATCATGACCACCCCCATCAGGATCACGGCCGGTTCCGTCAGCCTCGACGCCGAGCTGGGCGATACCGCCCTGGCCAAGACCGTGGCGACAAAACTCCCTATCGAGACCCAGCCTAACGAGTGGGGAGACGAGTTCTACTTTACCATCCCCGTCCGGGCGGGCCTGGACGAAACGGCGACGACTCAGGTCAAGGCCGGCGATATCGGCTTCTGGCCGCCGGGCAACGCCATGGCGATCTTCTTCGGTCCGACCCCCATGAGCAGCGGCGCTGATCCCGTTCCGGCGAGCGCCGTCTGCCTGCTCGGCAGGATCATCGGCGACGCGACGCTCCTCCGGAAGGCCCGCGGCGCCAAAAAGATCCGGATCGAGCCGGCCTGATCCCCCATCCCCGAAAGGAGAGGCCGAAATCTCCAAAGGGAAAAACTTATCTTCCGCGAAGCAGAGCGACGTCGGAGGATCCCCGGGGTCCGAAGGCAGAGGAAGGTTCAGGCGGAACAGTCATGGCCCATCAGAGTCTGAAATCGGCATACGCCTCGCTGACGGAGCGTCTGAACCGCTTCCCCTTGGGCGCGCCCCCTTCCGAGCTCCTGGAAAAGATCCTCGGGATCCTCCTGACGGAAAAGGAAGCGGGACTCCTCTCCCGGCTGCCGATCAAGCCCTTTACCGCCGCGACGGCGGCCGCCATCTGGAAGCTGGAACCCGCGGAGGCCGAGAGAATCCTCGACGGCCTCGCCGCCAAGACAATCCTTCTGGACACCGAAGAAAAGGGGCAGCGGACCTATCTCCTGCCGCCTCCGATGGTCGGTTTCTTCGAGTTCTCGCTCATGCGCCTGCGCGGCGACATCGACCAGAAGGCCCTGAGCGAACTGTTCTATCAATATCTGAACGTGGAGGAAGACTTCATCCGGGCCCTCTTTACCGACGGCCAGACCCAATTCGGCCGGGTCTTCGTCCAGGAAGCCGCACTCGGAGACGATCATACCCTCCACGTCCTGGACTACGAGCGGGCGAGCGAGGTGATCCGCACCGCCTCCCACCGGGCGGTCGGCCTCTGTTACTGCCGGCACAAGATGGGTCACCTCGGCCGGGCCTGCCATGCGCCGATGGAGATCTGCATGACCTTCAACGGCTCCGCCGAGCCCCTGATCCGTCACGGTATTGCCCGCGCCGTCGACATCGCCGAAGGACTGGATCTCCTCCAGCAGGCCCAGGAGCGGAACCTCGTCCAGTTCGGGGAGAATGTCCGGGAGCAGGTCAATTTCATCTGTAACTGCTGCGGCTGCTGCTGCGAGGCCCTGATCGCCGCCCGCCGCTTCGGGATCCTCCACCCCGTCCACACGACGAACTTTTTGCCGACGGTCCGGGTGGAGGACTGCAACGGCTGCGGCCGGTGCGTTCAGGCCTGTCCGGTCGAGGCGATGGGAATGGTCTCGGCCAACGACCCTCATCTCCCGAAGCGCACCCATGCGAGGCTCGACGAGGCGGTCTGCCTGGGCTGCGGCGTCTGCATCCGGGTCTGCCCATCCGGGGCACTCAGCCTGAAATCCCGGCCGCAAAGGGTGATCACGCCACTCAACTCCACCCATCGGGCGGTGGTCATGGCAATCGAACGGGGCAAGTTCCAGGACTTGATCTTCGACAACCGGGCTCTCTGGAGCCACAGGGCCATGGCGGCGATCCTCGGCGTCATCCTGAAGCTGCCTCCCCTGCAACAGGCCATGGCGAGCCGTCAGATGAAGTCCCGTTACCTCGAGGCCCTGATCCGGAGATTCAGGACCTGAAGAAGGCCGTCTGTGGGACTCGCCCGCAACGGCCACCACCTGCTCTCATTGGACAGAACAGATGGACACGGATAGGATCCTAGACGAAAACCAACTCCGCGACGCCGATCTGACACATGCCTACAGGCGGCATGTGCAGGGGGGCTTCGTCCGGTCGGGGGCGAGCCTCTTCATGTGGATCTCCTGTTGGGTCGCCTATCAGGTCGGCATCATCCGGTTCGACAACTTCATCGGCGCCAGCTTCCCGGTCCTCCTGCTCATCCTGTACAATCCGCCCACCCTCTGGGTCCTCAAACGCATCCGGAACCGGGAGCTCTTCCGTTACTTCTCCTTCCTCATCCACCTCCTGGAGATCATCGGATACACGGCCATCATCCACTTTCTGGGGGGGATCGAGGCAATCTACATGCTTCCCGTCTATGCCGCCCTCATCATCTACATCGGAGTGGTTGCGCCCCGCAGGCTGCCCTTCATCATCGCCGGATTCTGCATCCTCTGTTTCAATCTGATGGTGATCCTCGAACACTACGGACTTCTGAGGAGCTACAAACTCCATCCGGGCTTCGAGCTCCCCTGGCCGAACCAGGTGATGATCATGCTGGTGAACATCAGCCTGCTCTTCGTGATCGCCTTCATCGCCTCCTATACGGCCAGCACGCTGAAGAAAAACCGGAACCGGCTCCACAGGCAAAATGAGGAACTCCGGTTGGCCCTCCAGAAGGCCAGCGAATCGGACCGCCTCAAGTCGGAATTTCTGGCCAACATGTCCCACGAGCTCAGGACCCCGTTGAACGCCGTTATCGGCTTTTCCGAGCTCCTGTCCTATCACTACCCGGATCGGCTGGACAAGGAGCAGAATGATTACGTCCAGAGTATCCACGTCAGCGGAAAGCATCTGCTTGCGATCATCAACAACCTCCTGGATCTCTCCAAGGTGGAGGCGGGCAGGATCCGGATGGAGCCGACGGAGGTCCCCCTGCGGACCCTGCTGAAGGAAAGCCTGGCAATGTTCTCGGAGAAGACGTTGAGCCGCCGGATTCGACTGTCGGCGGATCTGGCCGAATGCCCCGAAACGATCCGGGCGGATGAACTGCGGCTCAGACAGATCGTCTACAACCTCCTGTCCAATGCCGTCAAGTTTACCCCCGACGGGGGCGCGGTGGCTCTCTCCGCGCGCCGTCTCGTCCGGATCCACGGAGAGTGGTTCACCCAGACCGGGCAGGCCATTTCCGTGCCGATCCACGGAGGACAGGAACCGGCGGAAGGAACGGTCATGCAGCACATCGCCGTGGCGGACACAGGGATCGGTTTGAAGAAGGAGGATCAGGAACGGATCTTCAGGCCCTTCGTGCAGGCAGACGGATCGACAAGCCGTCGATACGAGGGAACGGGCCTGGGGCTGGCCCTGACCAAGCGGTTCGCGGAGCTCCACGGCGGCTATGTGGGCGTGGAGAGCGAGGGAGAAAACCGGGGATGCACCTTCCACTGCCTGATTCCCGCATGAAGGGCCGAATGATCCCCGTCACTGGCGGTTTGCGGGAGAGGTCCCCCTTCATTCAATTGCGATCCGCGACCCCTGTCAAATCTTCCAAGGGCCTTTCGAGAAAGAGGGCCAACCCCTCGGCGGTTCGCTTCGCCAGGCGATAATCGGCAGGCTGCTCGACGAGGACCGACTCGGAGATGTCCTTCCCGTGGAGCAGAACCGCATAGACCCTCCCCTCCCCCTCACTTCGGCACTCCAGCCGCACCCGGTCGAACCCTGCAAGAGGATGGGTGTTCCTGCTCACGGGGACGATCACCCCCCACCACTGGACGACCTCGCCGAGCCGGCGGTCGATGGTCAGGCCGGAACGGCCGAAGAGGAGCAGGCCTCCCAGGGCCGCAAAGACCGCGCCGAAGAGTCCGGCGGCCATGATCGCCATCTCGCCCCCTTCCCCTTCCAGTGGGATGAGTCCAATGCAGGTCAGGAGCGCCAGGATCCCCACCGAGAGGAACGGGATGCCGAAGAGGGTCTGCAAGCCACCGCCCCGCTTGAACTCCATTCGCTCGGCGTCCCGCCCACTGCCCGGGATTCCCTTTCTGCTTCCGAACCGCCCCTCTCCCATCATCGCCCTCTCCCGCCCCGATCCCGAATTTCCGGGATGCCGATCCCGGTCACATCTGACGGCCGGACCCATCCACCGCGGTCAGCCCCGAGGGGGCCCTAGCCTTCTTCGGCGGTCCGACATCCCCGCTCGTCGGGGGACCCGCCCGCCATAAGAAGCATGGAAAGTGCGACCGCCAGTATCATGGTAGTGAAGCATGATTTTTTCATAATGTTTCCTTTTTTCAGTAATATTCATCCCGATATGCTACTGTGCGCGGCGGACCGGCCACACGTGATAAAGTTTAATCGTATTGGCCACGTTTCTGGAAGCGCCCGAAGACATAGCCACGTAATAGGCATGCAGGGCAAAGCCTCTTAAGTGAGTGGACGACCAGTAGCCTTAGTTCACTACGTTTGTAAATCCGGACTTATTGTCCCCTCTGTTTAACAATTCATCAGCGGTTGGCGACCGCCACTGACCGGCTGTTGCTTTGTCGCTCAAGCCGCACATGCCGAACTCAGGCTCGCGGCTTTGTCTTTGGCTTCCTGCCAGCCCAAAACAGTTGGCGTTCTTCATCCAGACCAGGCCGGTTGATGTGTCGCTGATGGTGTTTGATAAGAACTTGCTTTCGTGTGGCCAAAGAATACGGGGAGGCTTCTCGTGGGTCAAGAAAAATGTGGAACAACCTATTGTGGCAGGATGAGGCTGGATGGTACCGGGCGAAGGAAGGAAAACCCGGGAACGTGATGAGAGATACCCTGATCCGCAGATGACGGCCACATCGGCGTGATTTTAGGTGTCGTAAAGACAAACCTCTTGAACTCCATTCGCTCGGCTTCCCGCCCACTGCCCGGGATCCCCATCCCGTTGCCGAACCGCCCTCCCATCATCGCCCTCTCCCACCCCGGTCCCGGATCCCAGGAACAGGGATCGCGATCGAAGGCACGACGGCGGGACCGCCCTGGAGGGCCTCCGTTTCCACCCCGGCCGTCAGCGATGTCAATCGGGGTCCCGGGCCTCCACCCAGGCCGGGACCCGTTTCCAGCCGTCGCGCATCTTTTTATGGATCGCACGATATTGGGGCTCGATGCGTTGCAAAAGCCCCCAGAACCGGGACGAATGGTCGAGGAAAACCGTGTGGCACAACTCGTGGAGCAGGATGCAGCGGACCGTGTCGCGATCCAGGAAGAGGAGCTTGTAGCTCAGGGTGATCAGACCGCTGGCCGAACAGCTCGCCCATCGGGTTCTGGGCCCCCGGATCTGAATCTCCTTGAAGGTGAAACCGTGTTCGCGGGCCAGTTGCGCCAGCCAGGGGGCCAGCTCCTCCCGAGTCCGGAGGTGAAGCCAACGCTTCAGCACCTCACGGCAGGCCTCCCGGTCCTCGACGGCCCCGTACACCGCCAGTTGCCCCGGACCGTCGATCAGCACCCCGAGCCGCCGCGTCCTCGTCGGGCGGTATTCGATACACCAGGACTCCCCGAGGACCGGCAGTTCCAGGGTCTCCGGAAGCGGCTCCTCGGCTTCCCGTTCGAGGGCTTCCCGAGCGGCGGACCACCGCTGGAGGTGGGCCTGGATCCAGTGACGCTTTCCCTCGATGATCGCCGGGAGCCGGTCGAGGTCAAACCCCTTGGGGACCACCACCGTCAGCCCCTCGCGGGAGGAGAGCTTCAGGCGGACGTAGCGGGCCCGTGGAGACCTGCGGATCCGGTATTCGATCGAATCTTGCGGGTGGTTTATGAGGCCGTCCTTCATCCTAGGTCCATCCTGGGTCCGCCTTCCGTCGCGGGGCGCACGCGCCAACGGGCCGGCAGCGTCTCGGACCGGCCGGCTCGGACTGGAGCGCCCCGCCCTCTCAGGGTTTCTTGACAGGAAGGATATCTTATGTCAAGGTCTTGCGCAATCGCTAAAAGAGGGCGGACCTGCGCACCTCGATCCGAACCGGCCGAAGAAAAGGGAGGGGTCGCCATGGGCTTTTTATCCAAGATCGGGGTCTTCCTGTCCGAAGCGTTCAAGGGCCCCGAAGACAAGATCAACGACCTTTCGCGATCGGTCGTCAAGGCATACCAGCCCGGAGTCTCTGCTGAGCAGGCCCTGGAGATCCTGAGGCAGGCCGCCGAGCGGAAGTTCACCCCCCAGGTCCAAGTCCGGGTCTTCAGGAAGGCCCTCCGCGATGCGGGCCGTACCGTCGATGACCGGGAAGAGACCGATCTTCATGTGGTGGCCATCGGGAATGTCGTTCTGAACCTTCTCGGGGAGGACACCATGGTCCACGGCCCAGAAGGCGAGAGGGATCGAATGCGGAAACTGTGCGAGGCCCAACGGGCGAGACTCAATGCCGCGGCCCTCGACCGGGAGGCGGT
>CAYOGU010000175.1:0-7803 GCA_964403345.1 uncultured Syntrophus sp.
GTCCCGTTGGCGATGGCCCCCATCACCTCATCCATCCCCAGTCGTCTCTCTGAGACTTTCACCCCCCAGCTCTTGGCCAGCTGGATGACCGAATCGCGGGTCACCCCGGGGAGGATCGACCCATTCAAGGGAGCCGTGATCAGTTCGTCACCGATCATGAAGAACATATTGCTCGTTCCCACTTCCTCCACGTATTTCCTCTCGACCGCGTCGAGCCACAGGACCTGCGTGTATCCCATCTTTTTGGCGATCTCGCTCGCATAGAGGCTGGCCGCGTAATTGCCGCCGGCCTTGCAGTAGCCGGTTCCCCCCGGAACGGCCCGGCAGTACTCCTCGGTGACGAAGATACGGGTGGGGCCGAACCCCTCGGCGTAGTAGGCTCCCACGGGGCCGGCAATGATGAAGAAGAGGTACTCGTTCGCCGGATGGACACCCAGGGCCGGCTCCGTCGCGATCATGGTCGGCCGGATGTAGAGGGAGGTCCCGGCACCATGGGGGATCCAATCCTTTTCCATGATGACCAGTTTTTTCAGCGCCTCAAAGAAAAGTTCCTCATCGACCTTCGGCATGCAGAGACGCTCCGCAGAGACGTTCATACGGCGGATGTTTTCCATGGGCCTGAACATGAAGATGGCCCCCCCCTTGCCCCGGTAGGCCTTCATCCCCTCGAAGATCTCCTGGGCGTAGTGGAGGCACATCGCCGTGGGATCGAGTTGGAGGAGCCGGTAGGGTTCGATCAGCGGATCGTGCCAGCCCTGACCGGAATGGTAGGTCATGGTGAAGAAATGATCGCTGAAGATCTTTCCGAAACCCAGCTTCGATTCATCGGTGGGCTTCGCCTTTCGCTTGTCAAGAGGGGTTTGGATCACTTTGATTTCCATGTTTCATCTCCTTATAACAACCACTTGGTGGTGAATAATGGCCGATCTTTACCACTAAACGGGCCGGCGATCAAGGCTTCTGTACTGGATGGCCTCCGCGACGTGGGAGGATGAAATGGCGGGGGTCCCCTCGAGGTCTGCAATGGTCCGTGCGACCTTCAGTATCCGGGTATGGGCGCGAGCGGAGAGCCCGAGCCTGTCCACGGCCATCTCGATCAACTGGCGGGAATCCGCATCAAGGGCACAGAACGACCGGACCTGGGCCTCGGACATGCGTGCGTTGAACATGGCCTCGTCGTCGGAGAACCTTTCCTTCTGGATCCGGCGGGCCTTCTCGATCCGTGCCTTGATTGCGGCGGAGGATTCTCCGGCCTCACGTAAAGTCAGGTCCCGGTAGGGGACAGGAGGGACCTCGACGTGGATGTCGATCCGATCTAGGAGAGGCCCCGATATCCGCCCCTGGTACTGACGAATCTGCTGGGGCGTGCAGCGGCAGGGGCGGGTCCTCTGGCCGAGATAGCCGCAGGGACAGGGATTCATCGCAGCGACCAGCATGAAGCGGGCGGGATAGGTTGCCGTCAGCGACGCACGCGCGATCGTGACCTTTCCGTCCTCCAGGGGCTGCCGCAAAGCCTCCAGGGCGTTCTTCCTGAACTCCGGGAATTCGTCGAGGAACAGGACCCCCTGATGGGCCAGGCTGATCTCCCCGGGCCTGGGAAGGTGCCCTCCACCGATGAGGCCTGCGTCGGAGATCGTGTGGTGGGGGGTGCGGAAGGGACGGGTCCCCAGGATCAACGTCTTGCGGTCCAGGAGTCCCGCAATGGAATAGATCTTCGTGGTTTCGATGGCCTCGGGGAGCGACAGGTCCGGAAGGATCGTCACGAGTCGCTGGGCGAGCATGGTCTTGCCTGATCCCGGCGGGCCGACCATGATGACGTTGTGTCCGCCGGCAGCGGCCACCTCCAGGGCGCGCTTGGCCTGCAGCTGGCCACGGATTTCATTGAAGTCGAAAGGGTAATCGCGGCTTTGCCTGAAGCGGTCCCCCATGTCGACACGGAGGGGCTCGATCGGACTCCGTCCGCTGAAAAAATCCACGACCTCGGCGAGAGAGGCCACGGGGATTGCCTCGATCCCACCGACCAGCGCGGCCTCGGGGGCGTTTTCGGCGGACAGGAGCAGCCCCCGGAGCCCCATGTCCCGGGTTCTGAATGCGGCGGAGAGAGCCCCGTGGACCCCCTTCACGGAGCCGTCCAGGGAGAGTTCGCCGAGCAGGAGGTGGTCTGCCAGGGCAGCGGCGGGAAATAGTCCTTGGGCGGCCAGAATCGCCGCAGCGATCGGGAGGTCGAAGGCCGTGCCCTCCTTCTTGATGTCGGCCGGGGCCAGGTTGACGGTCACGTGATGGGCGGGAAAGGGGTAGCCGGAGTTTTTGATCGCGGCCTTGATTCGGTCCTTGCTTTCCCGGACAGCCACGTCCGGCAGGCCGACCGTCGAGAATTGGGGGAGGCCGGCGGCAAGGTCGACCTCGACGGAAACGGGATGGGATTCAATTCCGACGATGGTGGCGCTGATGGCCTTCACAATCAAGCCGACACCCCCATTGGGCGTTTTTTGGTCGTTCTCTTTGCAGTGTTGCCGGATGGACCGGTAAGGGAACCTCACCCCGGATCGCAAACGGCACCCTTCTTGTCGGGCGTCATCTTAGAGGAGAAAGGCGTTTCCGGCAAGCGAATATTTTATTTTGTTGGTCTCAATCACCTTTTCTTTGGAGAACTTACGGAGTTCCATGGCCATGCAAGTGTCGGCGGAGCAGGGGGTCCCCCGTGAACCTTGCTTGACTGGCTTGGAGGGCTGTGTTAAGTTCCCACAAAATTTCCGTGGCGACGGATTTCATTCCATACGGTAGGCTCATGAACAAACTATCCCACCTCGATGAAAAGGGACAGGCTCGCATGGTGGATGTAACGGCCAAAGAGCCGACATTGCGCCAAGCCGTCGTCCGAGGCCTGGTTCGGATGCGTCCGGAGACGGTCCGGCTCATCGAAGGAGGAGGGATCGCCAAGGGGAATGTCTTGGCCACGGCCCGGATTGCCGGAATCATGGCGGCCAAGAGGACGGGGGAACTCATCCCCATGTGCCACCCCCTCGAACTGACGGGCGTGGAGATCCGATTTGACTGCGATGCCGAGGCCGGCGAGGTCTCCATCGAGGCCCAGGTGCGAACCGTGGCCAGAACCGGGGTGGAGATGGAGGCCATGACGGCTGTAAGCGTGGCTGCGCTCACGATTTACGATATGTGCAAAGCGGTGGATCGGGAGATGGTCCTGACGGATATCCGGCTGATGAGCAAGCAGGGCGGTAAAAGCGGCTCCTTTGTCAGGCAGGGGACGGGAGTTTGAAGACGGGGCCGATCCCGACGGGGGGGTGAGATGCCGCAGCGTTTCTACAGGATAAGAAGGGCCTTCCTCTTTCCTCTGGGCGTGGATGCCTTTTTGCTCTTGGGGCTTTTGGTGCTTGCCTTTCTGTTGAAAGGGACCGGGACGGAGAAGCTGGTCTTTTCCCTGTTCTTCGTGCCGACCTTCTACCTGTTCCTCGAATCCCTTCAGCGGCGGGTGACCGTGACGGATGAGGGGCTGGCCGTCCGAAAGCTCTGGCGGAGCAAGGCCCTGCGATGGGAGGAAATTACCCATGTCGGCTGCTTGGTCATCCACAAGAAGATCTATCTGCTTTTGACGACCCTCAGGGGATTCTTCATTGTCTCCAACGCCTATGAAGCCTTTTCGGACCTGGTGGAGGAGATCATCGCCCATGTCGAGCCGGAGAGGATCGAGGAAGAGGTCCGCCTGCAGACGGGAAGACCCCCGGCCGGGATCTCCCACATCGTGCTGGCGTGGATCGCGGCTCTGTTTATGATCGGCATCATCCTCATGAAGTTGTTTCCCTTTGTCGTTTAACCCTCACAGGAGAAAGGAATCCGGTCTTTCATGAATCGTAAGCGATCCGGTATGGATGCGGCAGTGCGGGAGGTGCGAACGGCACCGGCTGCGGTGGCCGAGGATGTCCTGGAGAAGAAACTTGAGGACATCGCAACCATCCTGTCCACGACCGAGGCCGGAAAGAGCCGACTCTACGACGAGATTCTTGCGATGGTGGAGAGGAGCCTCTTCCGGATCGCCCTCAAGCGTTCCAACCATGTCAAGAGCGCTGCGGCCGCATACCTGGGGATCAATCGGAACACCTTTCAGAACAAGATGGTCAAGCTCGACATCGCCAACCATCAGCAGAAATAGGGGGGATGAGGGGCATCTCCGCCCGGGAACGGGTTTCGTGGTGGATCAGTGGAGAAACGGGGCATTCCAATGGTGCATGGGTCAGGGACGGGATTACCTTTGCCGGTCTTGAGACTCCTGGATAAGGGAGTCCGGATGCCCGTCCCCTTCTCCGTTGAGATCGGCGATGAGGTGGATCCGGGACGCATTGCCGAGGGCGTTGTCCTTCATGGCGGGACCAGGATCCGCGGCCCCAAAACCCTGATATCCGCAGGGGTGAAACTGGGCCAGGAGTCCCCGGTAACCCTGGAGGATTGCCAGCTTGGCCCTGGGGTGGAACTGAAGGGGGGATTCTTCCGGCAGTCCGTCTTCCTGGAGAAGGCGGGCATGGCCTCGGGCGCCCATGTCCGGGAAGGATGTCTGATCGAGGAGGAGGCCAGCGGGGGCCATTCGGTCGGACTAAGGCAGACGATCCTCTTCCCATTCGTGACCCTGGGGAGCCTCATCAATTTCTGCGATTGCCTCATGGCCGGGGGAACCAGCCGGAGGGATCACAGCGAGGTGGGGAGCTCCTACATCCATTTCAACTACACCCCGAACCAGGACAAGGCCACCTTCTCGATCCTGGGGGATGTCTCCCGCGGGGTCATGCTCAGAGAGCCCCCGATCTTTCTGGGAGGGCAGGGCGGGCTCGTCGGACCGGCCCGGATCGGCTACGGGACGGTGATCACCGCCGGGACCGTCTGGCGAACCGATTGCCCGGAAGGCGGCAAACTGCTTGGGGGGGGACTTCCGGTCACAACCGGGCCGTTCCATCCAGGGCTTTACGGCGACATCCGCCGCCGCGTGACCAACAACCTCGTCTATTTGGCCAATCTCCTGGCCCTTCGTCAATGGTATCTCCATGTGCGCGGAGGCCTTTCCGGCGACGGGCCGATGGGCGACGGGCTTTTCCATGGCGCGCAGGAGACTCTGGAATCGGCGACGACCGGGGGAGTGGCGCGGCTGGGGACCCTGGCGGGGAAGATGGCGGTGTCCCGGGAACTGGCTCGGAAGCTGCTGCCGGCCGAGACGCGCGACTTCGTCATCCGCCAGCAGCAGGAATTCCAGGAACGATGGCCTGAACTGGAGGCCGCCCTGACGGAGGGGCGCGAGGCATCGGCGGGACTGCGGACTCGGGATGCCTTTCTCGCGAAAGTGGCGGATGCGGAAAGGGCCGTGGGCCGTTCCTACCTCCGCGTGATCCAATCCCTGGATGCGGACGCCCGTTCTCTGGGAACGGCATGGCTCGAGGGCGTGGTGGGGGACGTCCTGGAGAGGGCGATGGCCCTCGTTCCCGCCTGTCGCAGGTAAGGCGGGGCGGTCGGTGCTGCCGACATTGTTTTTCACGAGGACATCCCTCGATGGATGCCCCCGTCCATGGGAACGATATGGTCGAACCGCTGTTCAATCGGGAAACGGAATCCCGGAAGCGCACCCCGAAGGGGATTCGGGGCACCCCGTCCCTGCAAGAGGGCGCGGGACTTGATGAGGGTTGGCTGGCAAAGAGCAGGTTCCGTCTCTGCAAAGTTACGCGGCGGCGCAGGGGCGAGGCCGCGTGGGGAAAGAATCCGATTTTCAGGGGGCTGATGGTGACGGGTTTTTGGCGGAGGATCGTCCGCTTCCTGGAAGGCTGGAAAATCCTGGTGGGCCGTGATCCGGGGCAGGTCGAGGGACCGGCCCTGATCCTGTTTCCCCTCCAGAGGACGACCCTTTTCTGCGGGTTGGCCGGGATTCTGACGCTGCGCCGGGGGACGGCGCCTCGGGGAAAAGGAAACCTGGCCGAGCTGTTCCGGAAGGCGGCAAGCCATGGTCTGGCCGCGCTCCTGGAAGGCCGGACGAATCTCCCGGGATACCTGGGAGGCCTTTCCACCCTGGAACGGATGGAGGGGGAGCTCATGCGGCTTAAGGGCGAGGAGGGGTTTCGGAGGCTCTTCTTCGCTGCCGGGGAGATGGAGTCCCTCGTCAGGCTCTCCCGGGAGATGCACGGTTTTATCTCGGCCGAAGAGACTCTCTTGGAGGAGAAGGCCGGCCGTTTTTCCACCACGGACCTGGAGACCGTCAACCGTGGGCTGGTCCTGATCCGGGACCTGATTTGGGGACTGGACCGCGACATCCTGGAAAACATCCCCAGGATCGTTCATCTCGCCGGGGCTGGCAGCACGGCCGACGTGGATCCGGAGGCCCTGCCGAAGTACCGGAAGCTCAACTCGCTGCTCAACTGCCTGGACCGTTTGGAGGTTCGGGGGAGGGATTCAGCAGGGATACAGATCTCATTCGTCCCGACCGATGCCGAAGCGGCCAGGGCGATCCTCTCCCGTCTCCGGGAGACGGGCCATGCCGAAGAACTCGACCGGCGCATGAGGGCGGGAGACCTGATCGATGGTTCGATCACCGGCTCGTTGGACGGTCTCCCTGTGCCGCAAGGGGGCGGCCGCAACGTCCTCTCCTTCACTTACAAAACCGCCTCGATCATCGGGGAACTGGGGCGGAACGTTCGGGAACTCAGAGGGCGCATCGCCGCCGACCGGCTCCTGCGGGCCTTTGCCTGCCTGCCGGTTTCCCTTGAGACGGCATTCGCCCACACCCGATGGGCATCGGTGGGGTCGATCACCGAGGAGAACTGTCACCCCGTCAATAACTATTCCCCGGCATCTCTTTCCACATCCGGCCAGAGGCATTATCCGGCCTATGGAACGGGACCCTGGTCCATCCAGGTGGTGCTCAACGGGGACGTGGACAACTACCAGGAGCTCCGGGAGGCCCTTGAGGCCGGCCGGGAATTGATCTCGCCGGAGTTGACGACGGACACGAAGATCATCCCCCTGCAGATCGAGAAGTATCTCCTGGACGGCCACGATCTGAGCGAGGCGTTCCGGCGGGCCGTGGGCGATTTCGAAGGTTCCCATGCGATTGCCATGATCAGCAATCTGGAGCCAGGAAAGGCCTTCCTGGCCCTCCGGGGAAGCGGGCAGTCGATCTACGTCGGCCTGACGCCCGAGAAGTACCTCTTCTCCTCCGAACTTTACGGCCTGGTGGAGGAGACCCCCTACTTCCTGAAAATGGACGGCGAAAGACCTTCCTGTCCCGATCGGCCGGAGACGAACGGCCAGATCGTCATCCTGGATCAACAGTCCCCCGGCGCCACGGCGGGAATCCAGCGACTCTGTTATGACGGGACGCCCCTTCCCCTGGACGACCGGGAGATCCGGAAGGCGGAGATCACCACCCGGGACATCGACCGGGGCGACTATCCCCATTTCTTCCTCAAGGAGATCACCGAATCGGTCCTTTCCGTCAGGAAGACCCTTCGCGGCCGATACAGGATCGAGCAAGGCAGGGAAGGGGAGAAGGCCATCTTCAACCTGGGGGAGGACATCATTCCCGGGAGGATCCGGGAGGCCCTTCTTGACGGGAGGATCCGGAGAATCGTCGTCATCGGCCACGGGACGGCGGCGGTTGCGGGGGCCGCCGTGGCGGACGCCCTGGAACGCCGCATCGGAAACCGGGGAATCAGGGTGGAGGCCAAGGTGGCCTCCGAGTTGAGTGGCTTTGGTCTGGAGGACTCCCTGCAGGACACCCTGGTGATCCCGATCACCCAGTCCGGGACGACCACC
>CAYOGU010000176.1:0-7718 GCA_964403345.1 uncultured Syntrophus sp.
GATAGTGAGTAGGTTGTTGGTTTCATAGAAGCTCAGCGCTGACACGCCTTCCATCTCGCGGCAGACCTTCAGGCACAGTCCGCAGAGGATGCATTTGCCGGGATCCCGCGTGATGATCGGATGACTGGCGTCGATGGGCAGGGGCTGCGCGGGTTCCGCCTGGTCGTGAGTCACGCCGTAGCGGCTTGCATAGTTCCTCAAATCGCAGGCGTATCGTTCGGTGCAGCCGCAGGCCAGGCAGCGGGCGGCCTCGGCCCTGGCCGTTTCGGCGTCCCAGAGGGCCTTGGATTCGGCAAAATCGTTCCGGCGTTCTTCCGGTGGGCGTGCCGGGACCCCGTGACGCTCGGCCGGGAGGACTCCTTTGAAGGTCTCCGCGGGCACCTCCTGCCAGGGCCCCTTGGTGCAGGTGTAGGGTTCGGGGGCGGTTTCGACATGCCCCTTTGCGAGGTACTGGTCGATGGCTGCAGCGGCGCGCTGGCCGGCGCCGATGGCGGCGACGGCGATGTCGGGGCCGGTGACGCAGTCCCCGCCCGCAAAGATCCAGGGGATGTCCGTCTGCAGACTCGCCGGATCGACCTTGACGTTGCCCCACTTTTCGATCAGGGTGTCGTCGCCCATGCAGTCTCCGTCTACGGTCTGGCCGATGGCTGAGACAATCGCGTCGGCCGTCAGGGTGAATTCGGAACCGGGGACCGGGACCGGCCGCCTGCGGCCGCTCCTGTCCGGTTCTCCCAGGGCCATGCGGGTGCAGGTCAGCTTGAGGCCATCCCCATACCGTTTAATCGAGGCGGGGGCCGTGAGGAACTGGATCTGGATCCCCTCTTCGATGGCCTCCTCGACCTCGATGGCCTGTGCGGGCATCTCCTGCCGTGTCCGGCGATAGACGATGGTCACGTCCTTCACTCCCAGGCGGACGGCACTCCGGGCCGCGTCCATGGCCGTGTTGCCGCCGCCGATGACCAGAACCCGGCTGCCCAGGTCCGGCTTTTCCCGCCGGGCGAGCCTGGCGAGGAAATCGAGGCCGGACATGACCCCGGGCAGTGAGTCCCCCTCGACGCCGATCGGGGTCGCCTTCTGGGCTCCCAGCCCCACGAAAACGGCGTCGAAGCCGTCCTGCTTCAGCGAGTCGAGGGTGAAGTCCCTGCCGAGCTTGCGGCTGTAATGGATCTCGACGCCCAGATCGAGGATCGCCTGGATCTCCGCGTCGAGCTCGGCCTCCGGCAAGCGGTAGTAGGGGATTCCCCAGCGGAGCATCCCGCCGGCGGCCTCCTGCATCTCGAAAATCGAAACCTGGTGACCCGCCCTCCGGAGAAACCAGGCAGCGGTCAGGCCTGCCGGCCCTGCCCCGACGACGGCCACCCTGAAGCCCGTATCGGGTCGGCATTCCGGCGAGTAGGGGGAGAGTTGGCTACGGTCCCAGGCGGAGGCGAACCGTTTGATCTCGTTGATGTTCACTGCGCCGTCCAGGGCGTTGCGGCGGCACTCGGACTCGCAGGGATGCGGGCAGACCCGTCCGCATACGGCGGGCAGCGGGTTCTTCTCCTTGATGACCTGCAGGGCCTCGGAGAAATTTCCGGCAGCTGCGTGGTAGATGTACTTCTGGATGTCAATGTGCGCGGGACAGCGCTGGACGCAGGGGGCCACGCAGTCTCCGTAGTGGTCCCGCAAGAGGGCCTGGAGGTAGATCTTTCGATAGTGGTTGAGGGCCTCCGATTCGGTCCGGACCTCCATGCCCTCCCGGACGGGGGTCGAGATCGCCGAGGCGAACCGCGTCTTTCCCTTTTCGGTGATCTCAACGAAGGCCGTCTCGATATTGCGCGGGGGACTGACCCGTGGGTCGTATCCCAGGGCCGGGACATCGATCCCGTTAGCCCGTGCCGCCTCGATCACAGAGGTGCCTTCCTCAATGCTGCAAGGTTTGTTGTCGATATGGATCGATACCATGGTCGTTGTCCTTTGCTATCCTAAAAAGGGGGCCTGGACGACAGGGTCACCCCGGGGTTAAAGATGCGTTCAAACTTTGGAACCGTTCTGCTTTCGATCTGTTCGGGAAGCGCCCCCAGCCCGGCTGTCGGGTGTTTGCCGAACAGTGAAATAAATCACAAAACCCGGCGTGGCGGCGTCTCCGATACGCACTATCGCCGGACCGGTCCGATCGGGGAAATGGCCCTCGGACCGGCAGAAATACCATCCCCCTGTCCTTCAGGGATCTTATTGTTTGTTTCGTTCACAGCATCATCATAAAGCATACATATTAACTGTGATTATATTCACAGCATATCGTTTGTCAAGCGATATCTTGTCGAAGCATGGTTTCCATCCCGTTCCGGACCGTCCCGTCTCGTTGGGCCATATGCCGGGAGTCCCCATCCGGATACGCTGACGCTCGATATGACCGGCTCCAGGCATGGGCTGGATCGAATCCCTCCTGCAGGCTGGGTGTGTGGCGGCTTATGTCACAAATGACATAAACAATTGAAATTACTTGACAAAGAGTTCTTTTAGCGCACAATATGTGCCGTGATCGCACATTGCGTGAATGCTCGTCCATCCTGGCATTGCAACCGTTAGGTTCTTTGAAAGTGCGATGAGCGCACTTACTGGTTCTCTCGTGGTCAGATCCGGAGCGGGAGGGAGGAGAGATTATGCTGAGTACTATACAGCATTTCTTTTTTCATTTCAACACAATGTCAATTTTTTGCGGCTCGGGTCTTGCCGGCCTAGGTCCGAATTTCGGGTCGAGATCGGTGGCATCCATCTTGCGATGACCGTTGGTCATAAATGGGGATCGTTCCCATCTTCATTCCCGTCCCTTTTTCAGATAAAGCGGTACTGCATAAGTATTTCCGTTCCGTATCGGCTGGAAGTTTCAGCGCATCATCGAGAAAGGAGCACGTTGTCATGAATGTCAGCAGAAGAGGCTTTTTGAAGATCTCCGGTGCAACGCTGGCAGCGAGCGGCATGGGCGTCAGCCTCAGGCCAGTTTCCGCCTATGCGCAGCCCCTGAAGGTCCAGTACGCCAGGGAGACCACGACCGTCTGCCCCTACTGCTCTGTGGGATGCAGCATCATCGTCTCCACGCGCAACGGCAAGGTCGTCAACACGGAGGGAGACCCGGACAGCCCCATCAACCGCGGCTCCCTGTGCACCAAGGGCGGCTCCATCTACCAGATGGCGGTCAACGGGAACCGTCTGGAAAAGCCCCTCTATCGGGCCCCTTTCACCGCAGAGTGGAAGGAGGTTTCCTGGGAGTGGGCCCTCGAGAAGATCGCTGAAAATGTCAAGAAGAGCCGGGACAAGAGCTTCCGGTTCAAGAACGAGAAGGGGCAGACCGTCAACCGGACGGAGGGCATCGCCTCCGTCGGTTCGGCCGCCATGGACAACGAGGAGTGCTTCCTTTATCAGAAATTTCTCCGGGGGTTGGGTCTGGTGTACATCGAACACCAGGCCCGGATCTGACACAGCGCGACTGTAGCGGCTCTGGCAGAGTCGTTCGGACGCGGCGCCATGACGAACCACTGGAACGATTTCCAGAACAGTGACGTCATCCTGATCATGGGCAGCAACCCGGCCTCGAATCACCCCATCTCCTTCAAGTGGATCACCAAGGCGATGGAGAGGGGGGCGAAGCTGATCTGTGTCGATCCCCGCTTCACCCAGTCGGCGGCCAAGGCCCATCTCTACGCCCCCCTGCGGTCGGGGACGGACATCGCCTTTCTTGGCGGGATGATCAAATACATTCTCGAGAACAACCTGATCCAGAGGGAGTACGTGGTCCACTACACCAACGCATCTTTCCTGGTCAATCCGGCCTTGAGGCTTCCCGGGGAAAACAAAGGGGTCTTCTCGGGCCTCGCCGACGGCAAGTACGACAAGTCGACTTGGTCCTACCAGGTCGACGCCGCGGGCGTCATCCGCAAGGATCCGTCCCTGAAGGATCCCCGTTGCGTCTATCAGCTCCTCAGGAAGCATTACGCCCGGTACACCCCCGAGGTCGTCTCGAAGATCACGGGGACGCCCAAGGAGAAGCTTCTGGAGGTTTACAAACTCTACGCGACCACGGGTAAGCCCGACAGGGCCGGGAACATCCTTTACGCCATGGGCTGGACCCAGCATACCGTGGGGGTTCAGAACATCCGGGCGATGAGCATAATCCAACTTCTCCTGGGGAACATGGGGATCGCGGGCGGCGGGGTCCAGGCGCTCCGCGGCGAGTCCAACGTCCAGGGATCGACGGACTACGGGCTTTTGTTCCACATCCTGCCCGGCTACCTGCCGACCCCTTCGGCCTCTCTGCCGACCCTCAAGGCCTACAACGAGAAAAACACACCGACCACGAAGGAACCCAACAGCCTCAACTGGTGGAAGAACCGCCCCAAGTACATCGCCAGCTATGTCCGGTCCGTCTACGGCACCGGGGTCGACCTGGAGGAGGGCTACGCCATGATGCCCAAGGTCGACGACGGGGCGAACTACTCGTGGCTGGCACTCTTCGACGAGATGTTCAAGGGGAAGTTCAGCGGCTTCTTCGCCTGGGGGATGAATCCCGCCTGCAGCGGCGCCCATTCCAACAAAGTCCGTCAGGCCCTGGGGAAGCTCGACTGGATGGTGAACGTGAACCTCTTCGACAACGAGACTGGCTCCTTCTGGCGCGGCCCGGGGATGGACCCGGCGAAGATCAAGACCGAGGTCTTCATGCTCCCCTGCGCCTCCTCGGTGGAGAAGGAGGGGAGCATCACCAACAGCGGACGCTTGATGCAGTGGCGTTACAAGGCCGTCGACCCACCGGGCGAGGCGATGCCCGATGCGGAGATCATGACGGAGCTCTACGCCAAGATCCGGGAGCTCTACGAGAAGCACGGCGGCCCCCTGAAGGAAGCGATTACGAAGCTCACTTGGAACTACGGCCCCAAACGGGCCGACGGGACGATCCGCTTCGTCGATCCCCATGCCGTCGCCCGGGAGATCAACGGCTATTTCCTGGCGGACGTGAAGGTGGAGGACCCGGCGGCCAAAGGGGTCTTCCGCGAATTCAAGAAGGGCGATCCGGTTCCGGCCTTCGCCTGGCTCCAGGACGACGGATCGACCTCCTCGGGCTGCTGGGTCTACTGCGGTTCCTACGGCGCGGCAAACCTCTCTGCCCGGCGCGGTCAGAAGGATCCCTCCGGGATCGGCCTTTACCCCGAATGGTGCTGGTCCTGGCCGGTCAATCGACGGATCATTTACAACGGCGCCTCCGTGGACCCGGCCGGGAGGCCGTGGGACCCCCAGCGTCCCGTCATTCTTTGGGACGGGACGAAGTGGACGGGCGATGTCCCGGACGGGGCGGGGAATCCCGGTTCCGGCCGTCCGCCTTTCATCATGAAGGCCGAGGGGGTCGGAAGCATTTACGGGCCCGGCCTGGCCGACGGCCCGTTCCCGGAGCACTACGAGCCGCTGGAGTGCCCCGTGGAGAAAAACCTCCTCTCCCCCCAGATGAACAACCCCGTCATCCGGCGGTTCGACAAGAAGGGGGTGGGTTCCGAGTTGGATACGATCGCCACCTGCGATCCCCGTTTCCCCTTCGTCTGCAGCACCTATCGGGTGAGCGAGCACTGGCAGACCGGGGTCCTCACGCGATGGTGCCCCTGGCTGGCCGAGATGCAGCCCGGGATGTTCGTGGAGATGAGCCAGGAACTGGCAAAAGAGCGGAACATCGCTAACGGTGAGCTGGTGGTCGTGAAGTCGGCCCGCGGCGAACTGGAGGCGACAGCCATTGTCACGGCCCGCTTCAAGCCATTCACCATCGACGGCACCACGGTCCACGAGGTGGGGATCCCCTGGCACTTCGGATGGATTACCACGGCCGATCGGAAATACGGGGCGACGGACAAGAAACCCGAGGTCTTCACCACCGGGGATGCGGCGAACCTGCTTACCCCGACCATCGGGGACGCCAATACCACGATCCCTGAGAGCAAGGCCTTCATGGTGAACGTGGTCAAGAAGGGGGTGAAGTGAGATGACCGAGAAAGTGAAGCTCATCGACGTCTCCAAGTGCACCGGCTGCCGGGGCTGTCAGTTGGCCTGCAAGCAGTGGAACGGACTCCCGGCCGGACAGACCCGTTCGGTCGGGACCTATCAGAACCCGCCGGACCTCCAGTGGAACACGTGGACCCTGATCCGGTTTCAGGAGCACGTCGATTCGAAGGGGCAGTTGAAATGGCTCTTTAGGAAGGACGGCTGCATGCACTGTACCGACGCGGCCTGCGTGAAGGTCTGCCCGAGCGGCGCCCTCTACCACAGCGAGATGGGAACGGTGGGAATCGTCAAGGAGCGCTGCATCGGCTGCAAGGAGTGCGTCTCGGCCTGTCCCTTCGAGATCCCCCGCCACGACCGGAAGACGGACAAGGTTTCCAAGTGCGACCTCTGCCTCTCGCGGGTCCGAGCCGACCTTCCTCCGGCCTGCGTCAAGGCCTGCCCCACCGGGGCCCTGAAGTTCGGGGACAGGTCGGACATGCTGAAACTCGCCTACCGTCGGGTGAAGGAGTTGGGGGGAGACGCGAACGTATACGGGGACAAGTTTGTCGGGGGGACGCACGTGGTGTACGTCCTGAGCGAGAAGAAGGAAATTTACGACGAGCTGCCGGCGAACCCGCGGGTGCCGCTCTCGGTGATCGTGTGGAAGGATTTGCTCAAGCCGATGAGTTTGATCGCGGCCGGGGGCGTGCTGGCGGGGTCGTTCCTGCATTACATCACGCACGGGCCGAAGACGCCGAACGAGGAGGACAACCAGAGGAAGGAAGGGGGTGCTTAGGATGAAGAAGGGATTGATCAAGGCCACCGACGCCTTCGAACGGATCGTCCACTGGAGCCTGGCGGTTTCGTGCCTGATCCTGTGCATCACGGGTCTGGGGATGATGTTCCAGTCCTTCAACTTCATCGGGACGCTGATGGGGGGGCTGAAGTCTCTGAAGTACGTCCACAACTTCACGGGGCTCTTCTTCATCGTGGCGTTGGTGTTCACGATCCGGATGTGGTGGCGGGAGGCGGGGGTGTTTTCCTTTCCGGAGGATTTGGACTGGATGATGTGCGCTGGGGGGTATCTCTGGCACGTGGAGAAGGTTCCTGAGGTCGGGAAGTACAACCCGGGGCAGAAGATGTTTTTCCTAGCGGTGGCCCTGTTTGGGGCCTTGATGGTGCCGACGGGGCTCGTCATGTGGTTTCCGGGTTACTTTCCGGTGGGGCTGGTTCGGTGGATGTATCCGCTGCACGCGTTGGGGTTCGTGGTGATCTTCGCCTTTTTCTTCGTGCACCTGTACCTGGGGACGATCGGGTCGCCGGGGTCTTTGCCGGCGATGCTTCACGGCTGGGTGAGCCGGGCGTGGCTGGTGAAGCAGCATCCCAAGTGGCTCAAGGAGATGGAGGAGTCAGGGAAACTCGAAGTCTACGGCGAGGAAAAGCAGGCCCACGGCCATTGAGAGGGTTTGGTGAGAGCGGGGCGTCCGAAGGGACGTTCCGTGATCGGACCATTTTGACGAAACATCAGGAGGGTTGCTTCTTGGGTGAAGCAGCCCTCCTTTTTCCCAAGGTAATTGATCCCATTTTGGCACCTGTGTTAAAGGTGCCTTATGGATTTAAAAGCTTACTATGACTTAATCAGCGGCGAGAGCAAGGCACGAAAATATTTGCTGGGAAAATGCTTCAAAAACCATCAAAGGTTTTGCCCTCGCTGTAAA
>CAYOGU010000177.1:0-7694 GCA_964403345.1 uncultured Syntrophus sp.
GTGTTAGGCACGCCGCCAGCGTTTGTTCTGAGCCAGGATCAAACTCTCCAGTTTAAATCCTGTTCAAGGAGATTGCTCTCCTTTTGTTACGTGTACAAAGGACCCACAAATCAATTATCCCTCTATTCAATTTCCAAAGAGCCAGTTAGAAACGAGTCGATATAAATAAACCAAATCAGAACTTCTGTCAAGATCTTTTTCTGAAAAACTTTCGTTTCTCTCGTCCCTCGAATGCGGGGGAAATTAGAATCTACAATATCTCCAGGGGAAAAGTCAAGCAGAAATTTGAATCTGTTTTTTCCAACCACTCTGTCAACGAACGAGGGCAGCTTTTACCTTGTCCGCCACGAAGAGTCAAGCAGAAATTTCATTTTTTTTACCGCCTCCTGACGCCTTCCGATAACGCCCGTGATATCGGTAAAATGGCGGGTGTCTGGGAGAAGGCGCCGTCATCTCACGATGAGAATCGCGTACCGCTTCTTGCCCTTTCGCAACCGGATTTCCCCCCGCTCATCGGCATCATCCAGCCCAATTCTTTCATCGAATGCGGTCAGGGAACGGTCATTGACATAGCCGCCTCCCTGGGCAATCAATCGCTTGGCTTCGCCCCGGGAGGCACAGAGGCCAGCCTCGTGGAAAACCTCGTAAGCCGGGATCCCTGCAGCCAGATCTCCCCGGTCCTTTTCGATCGAAGGGATAGCCGATCGGTCCAAGGGCCCATCGGAACGGGGAACGGCACTAGACGGGAAGAGCCCCTCTTCCAGTGGATGTGCCCCAAAGGCGCTGACGGAGGCCGTCCAGGCGGCCACGGCAGCCTCCTCGCCGTGGGTGATCTTCGTGGCCTCGAAGGCCAAAACGGTCTTGGCCTGGTTGAGGCGGGCGTCGGTCAGCGTCCTGACCGCGACGATCTCCTCCATCGGCAGGAACGTGAAGAGGGCCAGGAAACGCTCCAGGTCGGCATCCTCCACATTGACCCAGTACTGGTAGTATTCATAGGGGGAGGTGAGCTCGGCGTCGAGCCAAACCGTTCCCTTTTCGGTCTTCCCCATCTTGTGGCCAAGCGACGTGGTGATCAGGGGAAACGTCATGCTGAAGGCCTCCTGACCTTCCACTCTCCGGATCAGGTCGATGCCGGCTACCATGTTGCCCCACTGGTCATTGCCGCCCATCTGCAACTGACAGCCATGTTGCTGGTAGAGATGCAGAAAATCGTAGGCCTGCAGGAGCATGTAGTTGAACTCGATGAAGTTGAGTCCCTTCTCCAGGCGGATCCGGTAACTCTCTGCGGTGAGCATCCTGTTCACGCTGAAGTGGCGTCCGATGTCCCTTAGGAATTCGATGTAGTTGAGTCCGGTGAGCCAGTCGGCGTTGTTGAGCAGAAGGGCCCTTCCATCGCCGAATTCGAGATACCGGGAGAGCTGGTTCTGCAGGCAGCGGGCATTGTGGTCGATCTGATCGCGGGTGAGGATCTGGCGCATCTCCGTCTTGCCGGAGGGATCCCCGATCAGGCCGGTTCCTCCCCCCACCAGGGCGATCGGTCGGTGTCCCTCTCGCTGCATGTGGGCCAAGGCCATGATCGGCACCAGAGAGCCGATATGGAGGCTGGATGCCGACGGGTCAAAGCCGATGTAGCAGGTGATCTTCTCATGCCCCAGGAGCTCGCGGATCCTCGATTCATCGGTGATCTGCTCGATAAATCCCCTCTCCCGAAAAATTTCATAGACGCTCTTCAAATTATCGCCTCCGTCGTAACAGAATCTTCCTGCAGGGCCTCGACCTTTCCCCTCGGCCAAGCCCGATCAGGCCGTCTCCCCTTTAACGGGCACACTCAACCTTGTGATCCCGACGGAGCGGCCCTTCGCATCCACATCGATCATGACCCCCTGGAGGCGGACATCCCCCTTGGCCACATCAAACCGGTTGGGGATCTGAAGGAGAAACCGTTCCAGGATGGTGTCCTTCCGGATCCCGATGACGGAATCGAAAGGGCCCGTCATGCCCACATCGCTGATGTACGCGGTGCCACCGGTCAGGATCCGCTCGTCCGCCGTCTGGACGTGGGTATGGGTCCCCAAAACCGCGGTGACGCGACCGTCCAGATACCAGCCCATGGCGATCTTCTCCGACGTGGCCTCGGCATGCATGTCCACGATGATCACAGGGGCTTCCTTCAATTTCTCGATCTCCCTGTCAGCGGTCCGAAATGGGCAGTCGCTGGGGTGCATGAAGATCCTTCCCTCCAGGTTGACCACCCCGACGGAAACTCCGCCTGTGGCTGGGATCACGACACTGCCATGCCCGGGAGCCTCCGCGGGATAATTGGCAGGTCGGAGGAGTGTTTCATATTCTTCAATAAAATCAATGATCTCCTTCTTGTCCCAGACATGATTCCCCGAGGTCAACACGTCGATTCTGCTGCTGTAAAGTTCCTCGACGACTTCCCTTGTCACACCGAATCCGGACGCCGCATTCTCGCAATTGGCGATCACAAAGTCGATCCGGAATTCCTCGATGATCTCCGGAAGGAGGTCTCGGACGGCCCTTCGGCCGGGTTTTCCTACGATGTCTCCGATAAAGAGTATCCTCATGGCGATCCTAGCGGGCAAAATCGGAGACCCTCGTCTCCCTGATCACGGTTACCTTGATCTGTCCTGGATAGGCCAGCTCCGCCTCGATTTTCTTGATAATGTCCTTGCAGAGCATGACGGTGTCGTTGTCCGAGATCTTTTCGTTTTCCACGAGAATCCGGATTTCCCTCCCGGCCTGGATGGCGTAACACTTATCCACGCCGCTGAAGGAGTTGGCAATATTTTCCAGTTCCTCCAACCGCTTGACGTAGCTTTCCAGCATCTCCCGACGCGCCCCCGGCCTTGCCGCCGACAGGGTATCGGCCGCCTGGACCAGAACACCCAGGAGGGTATTGGTCCTTCCGTCATCATGATGGGTGCCGATTGCCTGGACGATCCGCGGCGACTCCCCGAACCGCTTGGCGTAATCGGCTCCGATCGCGGCATGGGTCCCCTCCACCTTGTGATCGATGGCCTTGCCGATGTCATGCAGGAGACCCGCTCTCTTGGCTTCCTTGATGTTCATCTTCAACTCGGCCGCCATCATCCCCGTCAGATGGGCCACTTCGATGGAATGCTGAAGGACATTCTGGGAATAGCTCGTGCGGTACTTGAGCGAGCCGAGCAAAGTAATCAGCTCAGGGTGCAGATCATGCACCCCCACATCGAAGGAAATCCGTTCCCCGGTCTCCTTGATGAGGTTGTCCACTTCGGAACGGACCTTCTTGACGATATCCTCGATCCGGCCCGGGTGGATCCGGCCATCAGTGATCAGCCGCTCCAAGGAGAGGCGGGCCACTTCCCGGCGGACCGGGTCGAAACTGGACAGGACCACCGCCTCCGGCGTGTCATCGACGATCAGGTCGATCCCGGTAGCCGCCTCGATGGCCCGGATGTTCCGGCCCTCCCGTCCGATGATCCGCCCCTTCATCTCGTCGTTGGGGAGATTGACCACCGAAACCGTGTTCTCGGCCACGAAATCGCCGGCATACCGCTGGATGGCAAAGGCGATGATCTCCCGGGACATCTTGTCGGCGGTACGCTTGGCCTCTTCCTCGATCTTGCGGATCAGCAGGGCGGCATCCCTCTTGGCCGCAGCCTCCATGGACTGAACGAGAAAGGTTTTCGCCTCCTCCGACGTGATCCCGGCGATTTGCTCGAGTTTCTGCTGCTGCTCCTCGAGCATCCGGTTGACCCGCTCATGTTTCTCGTTGAGTTGGGACTCTTTGTTGAGGATCGCCTTTTCCCTGTTTTCAATTGCTGCTTCTTTCTGGGAGAGAGAGTCGGCCCTTCTATCGAGATTCTCCTCCTTGGAACGAATCCTCCGTTCCAGGGCATCCAGTTCACCCTTTCGATCTCTTGTGTCCCTTTCAAACTCGCTCTTGACCTTCAGCAGGTTCTCCTTGGCCTGAAGGATGGCTTCCTTCTTGATGTTCTCCGCTTCCTTCTTGGCCTCATCGACAATCCTCGCCGAGAGACTCTCGGAAGATTCCAGTTTCTTGCGGGAAAGCCTCTGTTTGATGATGTAACCCAACGTCACACCAACGGCCAGCACCGCCAGCGACGTGACGATCATGACGATTGCGTTATATGGCAACGTATTCACCTCCTTGAACTTTGTGAATCAAAACCGGCTGTTCTTCTGAGAGATCTTGGAGGTTTTCGGGGAGGGATGCGGTTGAATGGCAATCGGGAAAAGGGTATAAAAAAACCCCCGCCTATGCCGTGTTAAGCACCTTTTTGAACCTGTTGAAAAAGTGGGCACCTATGTTGTCGCTTCAGGCTATCTGCCCCCGCATTGACGGGATAACGGCAGCCATGCGCACAGCGAACAAGGAAAGGCCCCCGGTTCCAAGGTGTTGGCTCAAAAAACGAATGTTAATCACGCACATCGCAGGGGATACGCCGTCTATCTTACATCGTCGATCAAACGGATCAACTGCTCGGATCTCATCTCCAACTGACTATATACGTTTTCCTTTGACCTCATCCGCAAATATTCATCCGCAATGTTCAATGCGGCCAGGATGGCAACGTCCAAGGCACCCTTGCTTCCAGCGGTTTTTTCCGCCTCCCGCACCTTGTCGCTGACACACCTGATTACATTTGCTACGTGTTCATCCCCTGAATCGCTTGTGACCGAGAGCTCTTGCCCCAGTATCCTGACGTCAAAGCGCTTTTTCAATGGACGACCTCAAGGTTTGTTTAGGGTGACTTAATCTCCTGAAGCAAATCAAGAAGCGAGTCCACCTTTGTGCGTACCGCATCCCGTTCTTCCCTCAACCCCCCTATTTTTTTGTTTGCCTCTTCGAGTTCCGTGTTTTTACTTTGCAGTAGCGCCTCTATTTCCAGGTTCCTCTTCTTCAGCAGCGTGTAGTCCACAATCAGGTCATTGATCTTCTTTTCCAACTCATCGAACTTAAGAAATTCCACAGCCCCACCCGTCTTTCCTGTAAGATCCAACTGAGAAACGAACCGTGCAACAGGGACACCCTGACATCGCGCAAATTCGGTCAGATTATGACAACGTGACCCTTGAAAGTCAAGATCTTATTTCTGGTCTCCGGTTCACCGCAGGCCGACGCCGAAAGGAAGTCATCTTGGTCCTTTCGGACCGATGCCTGATCACTGATCGGCCCTGTCGACCGGTAGTACGGGTTGCTACACCGCAGCCCCTCCGTTTTTAACCAGGAGAAGCCCCATCGTCATGGCCGGTCGGATCGGCCTGATGACTGCGTTGCCGGCTGACACCCGACCTGCCTGCATATTAGGCCTAGGAACGGCCGATCTTCCTTTTCTGCCAGGATTCCGGCAGAGACCATCGCCGGCCGGCCCCATGCCGTTGATTCACGGGACCAACCAATCAGGCCATCCTTCAATGGATATTATTGATGAATCCGCATCACTGCCCCATACATGGGCTACCCGATTCCGACTCTTGCGGATGGGGCATGATGATGACTTTGACAGCCTCCGAGCATTCCAGCACCAATTGGAAGCCTTTGGCAATCTCGGCCAGCGGTAAGCGATGCGTGATGAGGGAATCGACTTCGATGGCGTGGGCGGCCAGGAGCCGCATCGATTCCTCGATGTCTGGCGGTCCGCAGTAGTACGAGGTGAGAACGCGGATCTCCTGGGTCCAGAAGGCGTTGATGGGAATCGTGACCGGTTTCTCGGGACCGGGCACGGCGAAAAAGACGACCGCCCCCCCTTTGTCCACCGCGGACCAGGCCTGCCCGACCGCCGGGAGCGCCGATGTACAGAGGAAAACCGCATCGGCTTTCCCCTGCAAAAAATCCTTCATCCGTGCAGGAACGTCTTCCGCCGCCGGGATCACGAGGTCCGCCCCCAGCGAGGCGGCCCGTTTCAATTTTCCGGCGTCGATGTCCGTCGCCACAACCCGGCAGCCCTTCTGCTTGGCAAGCTGGATCTGCAGGAGGCCCGCCATGCCGCAGCCGAGCACGAGCACCGATTGCCCCCTCCGCAGGCCCGCAACCGCCTGCGACCGTGCGACGCAGGCCAGGGGTTCGATGAAGGTGCTCTGGTCAAAGGAAATCGAATCGGGCAGGAGATAGGCGCCACGATCGAGGAGGATTTCAGAGACGAGGACGTATTCGGCGAAGCCGCCGGGCAGACGCTCCTTGACCCCCGTGCATTGCGGGAAATGCCCGTTCCGGCAGTACCGGCATTGCAGGCAGGGGACCTTGGGGGCAACGAAGACGCGGTCGCCCGGCTTGAATTTCTTCACGGCGGCACCGGTTTCGACGACCACGGCCCCGATCTCATGGCCCTGAACAAGCGGTGCACGGGGCAGGCGGTACCACTCCACGATGTCCGAGCCGCAGATACCGCAGGAGATGACCTTCACGACCATCTCGCAGGGTCCGGGCGGACGGAGCGTTTGCTCCTCGATGCGGATGTCCCCATTGTTGTACCACATGGCAACTTTCACGGTTCATTCTCCGCATGAAGGGAAGGACTGCGGCTCAGGCCTTTTCACTGTCTGATCTCTTCTTGAGGGTCCGGTACAGGTCCAGGGCATGCTTTGGTTTCATGTTCTCATGGACCACTGCGCGCACGGCCTGGATCATGGCCTCGGGCGAATCGCTCTGGAAGATGTTCCGTCCCATGTCGACGCCGGCGGCCCCGCCCTGGACCGCCCTGTAGGCCATCGTCAGGGCGTCGAGTTCAGGCAACTTCTTGCCGCCGGCCATGACGATGGGGACCGGACAGGAGGCAGTGACGGTCTCGAAATCCTCCTCCACGTAATAGGTCTTCACGTACGTGGCCCCGAGTTCGGCGCAGATCCGGCAGGCGAGCCGGAAATACTGGGCGTCACGCTTCATGTCCTTGCCCACCGCTGTCACGCCCATGACGGGCATGCCGTGCCGCATCCCGAGATCGACCAGGCGGGTCATGTTGTGGACCGAGCGGGTTTCAAACTCCCCGCCGATAAAGATCTGGATGCCGACGCCCGAGGCATTGAGCCGGAGGGCGTCCTCCATGTCCATGGCGATCTCTTCGTTCGAAAGCTCCCTGAGGATGCTCGGGCCGCCGCTCGCACGGAGAACCATCGGTTTCTGGTTTTGTGGCGGGATAAGCGAGCGCAGGATCCCGCGCGTGCAAAAAAGCGCGTCGCAATAGGGGATAAGGGGGAGGATGGAAAGGTCGATGCGTTCGAGGCCGGTGGTAGGCCCCTGGAAGTAGCCGTGATCGACCGCCAGCATCACTGTGCGGCCGCTCTTGGGGTCGAAGGTACGCGCCAAGCGGTTTTTCATCCCCCAGTCGTACGACCCCGCCCCCTTAAGGGGGAAAGGCGTCATTTTCTGCGGGATTTCGGGATGGTATTGCTTTTCTTTGGGATTGAAATCGGACTCCGGCATGACAAAACCTCCTTAATCATTGATCGACAGCCGACAACCACGGTTGATCGGTTTTGTAACGTAGCACGTGCCTATCGTCGTTGCAAAGCAAGGAGAATCCTCCGCAATGGCGGGATCAGTTCCCCTGGTTGCAACCAGGGGGCAAGGGGTTTGGGAGATCCTGCGATCCCTGAGGGCAGGCCTCAACCCCATCATCCGGTTCTTCTGCGGCCAGGGAAAGAAAATAATTCTCCAGGGCCCTCCA
>CAYOGU010000178.1:0-7686 GCA_964403345.1 uncultured Syntrophus sp.
TCCTGGCATCGATTACGATCCTGATCAGCGACTATTTCCTGACGGCGATCATGTTCTGACGGGCGGATGGGATGATTCAACTGATCGATCTGCACAAATCATTCGGCAGGCAGAAGGTCCTCGACGGGGTCGACCTCGATATCGAGGAAGGGCGGACCACGGTGATCATCGGGCGAAGCGGCGGGGGCAAGAGCGTCCTGCTCAAGCACATCATCGGTCTGATCAAGCCGGACCGAGGCCAAGTCCTCGTCGACGGCACCGACATCGCCAAATTGGGGGAAAGTGACCTCAACGAAATCCGCAAGAAGTTCGGGATGCTCTTCCAGGAGGCGGCCCTCTTCGACTCGATGACGGTGGCCGAGAACGTCGCCTTCCCCTTGCGCGAACACACGAAGATGAATGAGGACGAGATCCGCCGGACCGTCAGCGAGAGGCTGCACGCCGTGGGCCTTGCGGGCGTCGAGGAGAAGATGCCCTCAGAGCTCAGCGGCGGGATGCGAAAACGGGTGGGGTTGGCGCGGGCGGTCGCCATGCGGCCCCAGATCGTCCTCTTTGACGAGCCGACCACGGGCCTGGACCCCGTCATGACCGAGGCGATCAACCGGCTGATCATGGACACGCAGCGGATTTTCAACCTCACCTGCGTGGTCATCAGCCACGACATCCAGTCGATCTTCGAGATCGGCCACCGGATCGCCATGCTCTACGAGGGCAAGATCATCGCCTGCGGGACGCCCGAGGAGCTCAGAACCTCGCGGGATCCGGTGATCGTCCAGTTCCTGGCAGGCAGCATCGAGGGCCCGATCCAGATTCTGTGACCCAAATCGCCCCTTGCGAAAAGGCCTTTTCCGTGCGATGGATCGGAAGGGATGCCATCGAGGGGCTTTCCGGCGAGCCGAAGCGGGGTCGTGCAGAGAGGTTGGGGAGGCAGGCATGTTTTCAGTGAGTTCGGAGGCCAAAGTCGGCCTGTTCGTCCTGGTGGGGCTGATCCTCCTTGGATACATGTCCTTCCAGGTCGGCAAACAGGGCTTCGGTCTGAAGAAGGGCTACCCGCTGGAGGTCGTTTTTGACAACGCGGCGGGGCTGGCCAAGGATGCCTCCGTCCAGATCGCCGGCGTGGAGGTCGGACGGGTCGAAGCGATCAGCCTGAAGGACGGCAAGGCCTTGGTCCGGCTCCGCATCTTACCCAACGTGAAGCTCGAGAAGGACACCATCGCCTCGATCAAGACCCACGGTATCCTGGGCGAGAAGTACGTGGAGCTCTACCCCGGGACGCGGGGGGCGGCCTACCTGGCCGCAGGCGAGGAGATCTCCCGAACCGAGCGCCAGGCCGACATCGACCGGCTGCTCAACCAACTTGGCCTGATCGCCGAGGATGTCCGGGGAGTGACCAGTTCGCTCAACAGGGTCCTGGCCGGCCAGGCCGGCGAGGAAACGCTGAGCAGCATCCTGACCAACACCCGGGACCTGACCCGCAACCTCAACAACGTGGTCGTCTCCAACCAGGAGAGCCTCCGGGCCGCCCTGGAGAATACCCGCCAGCTGACGGGCAACCTCAACCGGGTCGTCACCCAGAACGACGAGAAGATCGCCCAGGTCATGGACAGCCTGAAGGCCGCCTCCAAAGAGATGGAGAAAACCTTCACGACCCTCACCGAGATCACGGGCGGCATCAACCGGGGGGAAGGAACCCTGGGACAGCTCGTCAAGGACAAGGCCGCCGCGGAGAAGCTCAACAAGACCCTGGCCTCCCTGGAGGAGATCACCCAGAAGATCAACGAGGGACGGGGAAGCATCGGCAAGCTCGTCAACGACGACGAAACGGTCAAGAACCTCAACGAGGGGCTCTCGGGGCTCAACCGTTACATCAGCAAGGGCGAACAGTTCCGGACCTTCCTGAGCTACCGGGGAGAATTCCTCTTCGACAAGAGCAACGCCAAGAGTTATCTCGACCTGCGCCTCCAGCCGAAGGAGGACAAGTTCTACGTCCTGGGCATCGTCAGCGACCCGCGGGGACGCCGGACCACCAAGGAATACGTCTCTGGAGGCGTGACGACCAAAACGGAGGAGTGGGATCGCGACGGGATCCTCTTCAACCTCCAGATCGGCAAGCGTTACCGCGACCTCGTCCTGAGGGGCGGGCTCTTCGAATCCACCGGCGGCGCCGGGATCGACTACTTCCTTCTCAAAGACAAACTGAAGCTCACCTTCGAGGCCTTCGACTTTGGCCGGGACCGCCGCGGCCATCTCAAGGCCGGCGCCGAATACCAACTTTTCAAACACCTCTACCTCACGGCCGGCTGGGACGACTTCATCAGTGACCAGGACAACCGTTCCGTCTACGGCGGCATCACCATCCGCTTCGAGGATGACGACCTGAAGTACCTCCTGACCACGGCCCCGGTTCCCAAGTGACATAATGAACCTAACATCTTGAATCAACAAGAGATATTACATACGGACCGTCCGGACGCCCGGCGAGTCCGTTTTTTTCTGAAAAAGATTGACAAGTCCAGACCGGTGCATATATTAGCTTCGGATTGATTGGATCACAGGAAGTTGGGTCGATGGGAAGGTTTTTTACGGCACCCCAGATATCGCTTGCCGGCCGGAGTTTTACCCAGGCCGAGAAGATGGCGGCCGGTTTTTTCCGCCTCGCTCCCAGACAGTGGAAGGAGCACCGGTACGACGTCAAGACCCTTGCCTACCTCGACGAACACGAGGTCCGGGAAGGGGCCTTTGCGCATCTGTGCATGTACGGCTTGGATGGCGGGGCCGTTGATGAAAAAAATCATTTCTACAGGATCTGCCTTCAGGACGACCGTATCCTCGACGCAGTCGAGAGGGCCAACTCCTTCATCCGGCTCGCGCCTCTGCTCCTGTACATCGCCGCCCACGAACTGGTCCACGTGATCCGCTTCGAGAAGGGCGAGGTGCCCTTTGAGGCCAGCGACCGAGTGAAGTCCGAGGAAGAGGAGACGGTCCACCGGATCACCCGAAGCCTGCTCAAACCGGCCACTGACCCCGATCTGAATCTGGTTCTGGACTGTTTCAGCAACCGTTATCGGATCGGCGATCTGGTCCAGTAGAAGATATCGTTGGAGGTTTTTTAAATGCCGATTTATGAGTACAAATGCAAGAAATGCGGTAAGGAATTCGAAGTGTTCCAGGGCATCGCGGACCCCGTTGTGAAGTCCTGCCGGTTCTGTCGGGGTCCGGTGCAAAAGATGATGTCCCTCTCCTCCTTCCATCTGAAGGGGAGCGGCTGGTATGCCACCGATTACGGCGGAAAGAAGGCCCCCGGCGGCGAGAAGAAGAAGGACGAGGCCGTGAGCACCGAAAAGCCGAAGAGCGAAAGCGCTCCCGCGGCCAAGACGGAAGAATAATCTCCCCGAAAGGAACGCCCTCCCCCGCCCGGGGGAGGGCGTATCACCTCAACAAATCGAGACCCGACTCTGTCCCTGGTGGAGAGCCCCCCTTCGCTGCCCCTAAGATTTACCGTTCGCGCCGGCGGCAGGTTCCCGTTTGCGCCTGAGTCGCTGGACGAGGAAACGGTCCACCGCCTCCTGGGACAGGTCTTCGCCCAGCTGCGCCTTCAGGGTCTCCAGGGGGATCTCCACCCGCGCCGCGCTCCGGTGTCCGCCAGCGGTCCCGAACATAGCAAAGGCCTTCCGGGCGATGGCGCCGCAGTCCTGGCGGTAGCCGTCCCCACGGAAGACGATCACCATCCGGTCCTTCACGATCCCGGCGACGATCACATAGAAGATGTTGATGATCCGCAGGTAGAAATCGGCCACCTGGACGCAGGCGTCCGCGCTCTCCACAGACCCGAGATAGACGATGACCCTCTCGCGGTAGCGGCGCTTATGCTGATAGGCGTAGTCGAAATACTTGAGAAACCGGTCTGGGATCTGGTTGAGCTCGATACGCCGGATCAACTGGCGGTTGGCCCGCTGATAGTTGAAGTAATAGGCCCCGATGTCCTCGAGACTGGCGTCCCGCTCGAAATGGACCGTATCGCTCCGGATCCCGTAGAGGAGGGCCGTGTAAAGCCGCTTCGAGATCCTGGCCTTCGCCGCCAGGAGGTACTCCGTCATGATCGTGGACAGCGCCCCATAGTCGGGCCGGACGTCTGCCAGCGAAGCGTGCCAGACGGTCTTGCAGGGATGGTGGTCCAGGACGATCTGGGGTTTGATCCCTCCCAGGGTCTCGCCGAAGAAGGTCGGCTGGGCGTCCACGATGGCGATGATCCGGTACTGGCTGAGATCCACTTTGTCGAGCAGTTGGATCTCCACCTTCATCTCCCGGATGAACTCGGCGTTCTGGTATCGGACCACGGGTTCGGTGGCCACGAAGACACTCTTTGCTAGGGGTTTGGTCTGATTCAGAATTTCACGAAGTGCCATGGCCGAGGCCACGGCGTCCGGATCGGGACTGCCGTACATCAGAACGGCCAGGGAATCGTTCTCCCGCACCATCAACTTGAGGTTGAAGACATTGAGGACCGATTCCTCTTTCTGGACGAGCAGCGATTTGATACGTTTCATGAATTCTGATTCCTGTTGACGCGGGCACCGACCATTTCGCCGCGCATAGTTGGGTATTATCGCCTCCGCGGTTTCCATTTGCAAGGAAAAACGGCACTGGAAAAAACGATAGGGATACTTAACCGGAAAATATCCAAAAGAAATCTGGATAGAAGGCCCTCTTGACCAAGGCTGTTCGTTTGCGGTTGACAGCCGGAGAGACGTCCCTTATCATAATAAATATGACAGGCCCCTTTCCAGGGGCATCATTCCCAATAGTTCGGGGCCCGCAGAGGGCCCCGGTGTCCACACAACCAGGGGCAATGGAGCCGGGACATCGTGGGAATCTCAAGGGGACCAACAAAGGATCCTACTCCGACGATGGCGGCCTGCCGGCCTTATTCAGACCATGCAGAATTTGCAGAAGGAAAGGATAATGACATGAAAAAGATGATGATCTTGTTATGCGTATTGTTGGCACTCACGATGGCCATATCCCCAGCCTATGCAAGAGGAGGGGGCGGCGGTTCGGGAAGTGGAGGAGGTGTCGGAGCCGGGTCTGGGGGTGGCTTTGGCGGTGCGTCCGGATCGGGTTTCGGTCCCGGCGACGGAACCGGCAATCAAGGTGCCGGAGCCGGGTCTGGGGGTGGCTTTGGTGGTGCGTCCGGCTCGGGTTTCGGTCCCGGCGACGGAACCGGCAATCAAGGAACGGGACCGCAGGACGACACGGGCTACGGGGCGGGAACGAAGAAATAGAGGGAGAGAAGATGACGGAAAGAGGATTTCACGGACGGGGATTTATCACTTTTTTGACCTTGTTGAGTTTTGTGGTCATGACCGTTACGGGGATCGTCCTCTATTTCGCCCCTCAGGGACGGGTCGCCTATTGGGTCGATTGGCGCTTCTGGGGGATCGATAAAAACGACTGGGGAAACATTCACACGATATCCTGTTTCCTTTTCATCTTCGTCGGGATCTACCACCTTATCTTGAACTGGAAGGCCTTGGTAAACTATGTCTCCCACAGAGCGGTCCGGGGATTCCGGCTCAAAAAGGAATTCATGGTCGCGCTGGCCATCTGCCTGATCGTCGTCCTCGGGTCCATGTATCAGGCCCCGGGGATCAAGCAGGTCCTCGATTTCGGCGACTATGCAAAGGCCCGCTGGGTGAAAAGCAAGGAGTACGACCCCCCGATCGCCCACGCTGAACAGCTCTCCCTGAAGAATTTCGCCAGGAAGATGAACATCGATCTGGCGCCTGCGACGGCGGAGCTGGGCAAGAACGGGATCAAGGTAGCCAGTCCGGACGATTCCCTATCCAAAATCGCCAAGGACAACCAAACCTCGCCGGTGAATCTTTACATCCAGATTAAAAAATTCGAGACCGCCCTGCAGGAGGGTTCAAAGCCCTCCTATACCACCGAGATGGTGGACGAGCGCTTTGCCGGCAAAGGGATGGGCAAGAAGAAGCTGGCCGAGATCTGCCGGGAACTCGGATTGGATCTCAACCTGGCCAAGGAGCGGCTGGCGAAAAACAAGGTGACGGCAAACGACGATCAAACCCTGCACGATCTGGCGGGCAAGATCAACGTGACGCCGATTGACATTTTAAAGATCCTCCTTGTGGAAAACTATCAGATTTAGACAAGTTGCTTCCATGATGCGCCGCCAAGACGCTGTCCTGCCGGAACCGTCAGGCTGCTGACTGATCGCCGTCTTTCCCACATGCCTGTGCAGACGCGGCGCTCTCCGGACGGAGGGAAAGGGCCTTCTGCGGGCAGACCGCGGCACAGTTCAGACAGCGCATGCAGTCCCTTCCGGAAACGACGCCCTCTTCCCTGAAGGAACCGGGACTGATTTCGAGCGGGCAGGCCTTAAGGCAGAGACCGCACTGGCGGCACGCCTCGGAGACATGAATCCGGTTGGTCTTCGGCGTCAGCAACCCCTGCACCGTGCCCATGGGACAGAAGCTGCACCAGGAGCGGGGTTTCCAGATCAGTCCCAGCGCCACGGCAAAACCGGTGGACAGGGTCCACATCATCACGAAGGTTGCACCGATCATTTCCGGATCGCCACCGCTCATGAACAGACGGGCCGTCAGCAGCCCCATCATCAAGACCAGGACCAGCCACTTGAACCAAGCCTTCTTAAAGAGCGGCAGCATCGGCCGCTTCCCGCTGACCTTGTCCAGTATCCTTTCTTGAAAGGCGCCCATCGGGCAGATCCATCCACAGTAGTATCGTCCACGAAACCAAACCAGAACGAACAGGAGCACCAAGAAGCCGATCGCGATATAACCAAGATAGGGCCAGAAATAGCCGCCGATGATCACCAGCGGAGCCACGGGTGCCAGGGTCCACTGCAGAACGCGGCGACCCGGCATCTCGTTTTTTGTTCTCATTCCTTCCTCCCCCTCGTACCCTTCCCTTCCGCGGATGTCGCGTCAAAGGCATAGACCATCCTGCGGAAAGGCTGTTTTAAATCAAGGTAGTCACCCCGACCTCCGTTGTCAATCAACCTCACGTTGCCTGCAAACCTCTTCTCAAGATTCCTGGACCACCTGCATCGCATATGCATTGACACCACGAGCTGCGCCTCCTATAATTTCATATAGTGGGTTGCTTCGTTTTCCGTTTTTTGCTTTCAAGGGGCCGGAATTTTTTCGGTCCGGTGTCGAAACAGCCATCAAGGAGGTAAAGAAACCATGGATGTCTTGCGAAAACCAACGTGGTCCCCCTACACCGCTGGCGCCTTGGCCGGACTACTCCTGGTCCTGTCCGTCTTCCTCACCGGAAAATACTTCGGCGCATCGACAACCTTCGTCCGCGCAGCGGGCTTCGTCGAACAGGCCGTCGTGCCGGAGAAGGTGGCCGGCATGGCCTATTTCCTCAAGGAAAAGATCACAGTCGACTGGCAATTTTTCTTCGTCGTCGGGGTCCTTATCGGATCGCTGGCGTCGGCATCCCTGTCAGGTGAACGACGGGCCACAGCCGTGCCGCCCATGTGGGAGGTCCGCTTCGGACCGTCCCGCCTGCGTCGCTGGCTTCTGGCCTTTATCGGCGGGACGGTCGCCATGTTCGGGGCCCGTCTCGCCGACGGCTGACCGAGCGGCCACGGCCTGAGCGGTCTGGCTCAGGTAGCCGTCAGCGGTTATATCTCCC